>VSNE01000175.1:4026-6041 GCA_009774155.1 Lachnospiraceae bacterium | reverse complement strand
AAATAGGATTGTTTAATTATATTGAATTACAAGAACGAAAACAACTAAAAAGAAAAAATATTAAAGGCCAGGGATGTGCTTGATCCCCCAATATGTAGCGAGGACAAGAAGCCTGAGCTGGTAGCAGTATAGGAGGAGGTGAGGGAAAGATGGAAGCAATGATGAACATCAATGTTGACAGCGATGCATTAGATACTGCAACAGAAAAAGCGAATCGACTTGTTGAACTTTTGAGGGAAGCACAGCAGCTTATCGATTCGCTTTCTGGCAAAGAAGAAGTTATAAATCCAACTTCTTTGCAACATACTGAGTTGTAGCTTCGCTAAGCATATCTTCCCAGTTTTTGAATCTGGTTGTAGCTGCTATGTGCTTATCAAATTCGGCATCTGGTATGGCTTCAAAATCTTCTTTATAAAAAGCGGCTCAGAACTGTTAAAGGCTAGGGATGCGCTTGATTCCCAAATATGTAGCGAGGACAAGAAGCCTGAGCTGGCAGCAGGATAGGAGGTGAGATAAATAATGTCAGAAGGTGATGAGTTAATAAAGAGGTATGGAAAGAGACCCGCATTTGAATGGTTTATGCGTGTGGAGGATAAAAGATACTGGGGAATGACGCAAGATCTGATTCATGAGACAACTAAAAAAATGACTGCACTTATTGTATTAAGCGCAGCCGTCACACTTGCAATAGCAAATGCGTCATATTTTCTGGTGTGGTCAGAAAAAGAAGACTAAATAATTTGAAAGATATTAAGATTCTTTCTGCTCGTCGTATCCATTGACTTCTTTTTCAAAATTAGAAAAGACTTCGACAATAATACTGGCAAGCTGATCGACTTCTGGATTTGAAAATTGAGCATGATTATTGATTTCATTGACAAATTCATATTTCAGATACGAAGCAGCTTTAGATAACGTTTTGATGTTTGCCATGACAGCATTCTCCTTTCTTCCGTACTCGGCTGCGGCAACAGCCTGTACAGGAAGTATATCACAGGAAGGAAGCTTATGGAGTAAAGGCAGACAGCAATTAAAGACATATTTACTACAAAAAATCAGGATGAGAAAAGGAGATGAAAAATGCAGAAAAGGAGAGTCAAAGTGGAAATTTATGCAGAAAGTAAAATAGAGCAGGCAATCTCGGAAGGGAGACTTAAGGCCTTTTTAAACCAGATGGAAAGAGAGACAAAAGAATTCCCTCACGTAAAGATAAAGGTGAAGATTACATGAGGGAAAGGCATTTAGTATATAACCTTTGATACTTCAAATGTGCCAATAATAGATTTGTCAATACTGTAATTGCCATTATCTGAAAGTAACTGATAGTTACAGGAAGTAGGAAAAGAATGTTTTAGGATTTCTTCTCCTTCTACCACAATAACATCACCTAAAAAATCACTATATTTAATAGTGGAAATTCGATCATAAACAGCAACCATTTTTTTAGATTTGTTATAAATAGAAACTCTATACATAACTACGACTCCTTTCTTATACACTCAGCTACTGCAATAGCCTGTAAGTAAAGGATAGGAGAGGATTGATACAAAGTCAACACATATGAGGTAAAAAATTGAGCGAGGATAGGAATCCTGAACTGGCAGGAGGATAGGAGGGAGCTAAATGCCAGAAGAAATGTTATACACCGTGAATGAGGTGGCAAAGATTTTGAAAACGAACATTAATTATGTATATGACCTCCGGAAGGCAGGATTGCTCCGGTTTTTAAAGCTTGGGAGCCTCAAATGCCGGAAGTCCACACTGGAAGCGTTTCTTGAGAAATACGATGGACAGGATCTGACTGATCCGTTCAACATCAAAGAACTGGAAGAGTCTTACGACAATAGAAACAAAGCAGGGGCATCTACATAAGGGTGCCCCCATTGGACAAGTATCAGGCACGGGAGGCCCGACGGCGGGCAATCAGTTTATTCGAGAACAATATCCTCCACCAAGATAATGCAAGCCTTCCGAAATCAACCGGTTCGACTCCGGCCCGTGCCATTTGGGTGAAT
>VSNE01000175.1:0-4016 GCA_009774155.1 Lachnospiraceae bacterium | reverse complement strand
AATCAGATGCCCATTTTAATAATTGGAGAAGGGAGATGAAACAAAATTGGACACAAGTAAAAAAGTAATGAAATCTGACGGCTGCCTGCTGGACAACTGTGTAATTGAGAACACCCGGAGGACCGATGAGGATTTCAGGAAGATGATCCGGGCTTATGTGGGAGGAAGCCTCGCAGGCTTCCTCCCACTGAGAAAGGGGAGATGATGGAGAATTTAAAGAGAGGTTTCTTCTGGGAAGATATCGATGCATACCATGCAATTCTGCATGGCCCGGAGCCTTATATGATCACAGCCGTCGCAGAAATGGTACCGGATGACGACGAAACCCATAACGGGGAGTGGAGGGTTATCAGCGCATCATATGCGCGCCTGAATCTGACAGAAAGGGATATCGGCATCCCGTTGGAGCAGATAAAGAGACGGATGGTTATAGAGCTGGGGAACCAGATAAAAGAAACCAGACGCATTCTTGAGGAAGATTTTAACAATGTATTAAGTTTGCTGTATGAAGGAGAGGCAGATGATCGGTATGAGTATTAAAGAATATAACGAAAAGCCGGTCATAGAGCTGCTCCGGCTGCATGAAGAAGAGCATTACACATTTATTATCAAAAACGGGAGGATTGTATGGGTATCGGAAGGTTCCTGAAGAACTGCAGGTGGTTTCTCCTTGCACTTGCCGGCATCCTTATGTGGGGATTCCTCATATTTACCGGGATTTCCCTGGTGATGGAAGCCCGTGCAGAAGAAGGGGATGGAGCAATGCCGGAAGAGGAATATTATGACAGCCTGGAGCTGCTTGCGCTTTGTGTGGAGGCGGAGGCGGGGAACCAGTCCATAGAGGGAAAAAGAATGGCGGCGGACGTGATTCTGAACCGGGTGGATTCCCCGGACTGGCCGGACACCATTGAGGGAGTGATTGCAGATCCGTATGAGTTTGCGTCCTTCTGGAACGGAGCCATAGACAGTACGGAACCGTCAGAGGAGACATTCCGGGCGGTCCTTCTGGAATTAGAGTCAAGGTCATATCCGGGACTCTATTATTTTACCGCAAATGGTTACCCGGAGTATGGAACGCCGTGGAAAAAGGTTGGTGATCATTATTTTTCAGGGAAATGAGATGAGCTTCGGCCCGGGAAAGGATTCCGGACAGGCCCTTCAGGAAGAGGTCAGGAAAAACGCCTGGTCCTTCCGGGGGCTGGACCCTCCGAACAGAGCAGAAGAGATTTACCGGGAGACATGCGCGGGGACCATGTACATTTATTACGCGGATGCTTTTGGAAATTACTGGTATAACACGGACCGGCAGATTGCTTTTGAGAAGGAGATGCAGGAAGCGCGGAAGAAAAGAAAGAAAAAAGGCTGGCGGTGCTAACGCCAGCCAGGTTCGTAGCGATACGAACATGAATGTATATTCATTGTATCGCCCGCAGAGCAAAAAGTCAAGAAAAACAGGAGGTTTCAGTCCTCCTTACAACTTGATAAAGATATTAAAGATAGGACCAGGTGATATGGCTACAAAGAGAAAAATATATAAATTTCGTCAGGGGGACATCCTCGATGTGGAGGAACACCATGACGGCAACTATGGGGGTCCGGGGAAGCGGAGAATAAAAAGGGAAAAGCCAACCAGGGAGCAGATGAGGAGGGTCAATGCAATGAATAAGGCCCGTAAGTGCAGGCAGAAGCTGCTGCAGTATTTTGATTCAGGGGACTGCTTTGTCACATGGACTTATGAGGAGCAGAACCGGCCGCTGGATATGAAGGGAGCGCTGAAGGATTTCCAGAAGGCAATCAGGACTGTACGGAAGGAATACAGGAAAGAGTACTGGGAGCTGTTCTGGATACGGAATATTGAACGGGGGACAAGGGGGGCGTGGCATATTCATCTGGTGGTTAATGAGACAGGCAGCACATTGAGCATTCTGGAAAAAGCATGGCCGCATGGCGGAACCTGGGGGACTAAAATCCGGAAAAGTAAAATATATGACGAGGATTTCACAAAACTGTCCAATTATATGACAAAAGACGAGCATACCCCATACAGGAAAAAAGACGGTACAGAAGGGAAGTCAAGGATAAGGGAGGCAAACTATGGCACTTCCCGGAATATGCCTCTGCCGGAACCGAAAAAAGTCAGGCTGTACCGATGGCCGAAAGAGCCGAAGCCGAAAAAAGGATATTACATTGTAAATAACTATGAAGGCATCAACCCAGTGACCGGATATAAGTACCGGAGGTACACCATGATCCGGCTGGACAGGAAAGAAAGCAAAAAGCCTCCCTCACAAGGTAAATACTTAGTCAGAATGAGAATTTAAGGAGCAGGGATGCCGCATGATCGGGGAAATACAGGAAAGGAAGGAAAAGAAATGTTCTTTAAACTGAGCGTATTTAAGAAACTGTTAAAGGACGCCTACAAGGGAAGCGGGCTGACGGTAAACAGAACCGCCGTGCCTGACGAATACGGAGGCGTCAGAGAAGGGATCTACCTTCAGGGGAGACATTGGGCCATGTGGATTGACCTTGAGGCAATGCCTAAGGAAGCGAAGGCCGCGGTGGTTGAATTATGCGGAGAGCTGCCGGAACTGGAAAAGCCATTCACGGCACAAAAAAACGAGATAAACCAATATGAAATTGAGAGAATGGAGTACATGAATCTTTTGGAAAGAGCCAGATCTGCAAAAACGAAATTTAAGGTATCCGGAATGATGATCAAGAAAGGAGCATCCGCGGTTCGTCTGATGCAGTTGCCGGAGACCGGGCGTATTGCAATGATCGCAGAAATATTTATGGATTTGATTGACATAGATTCCATGAGCGCGGAGGCAGGAGAAGTCATTCCTCTTGGGCCGCTGGCGGAGAATCCGGACAGCAGCCTCTTCTACTGGTGGAATTACCATTGCAGTCTTCTGGCCATGGCAAAGAAGGCACCGCAGGAGGGGACAGAAGAGCATGAATACATAAGGAGGCTGGAACAATGGCCAATTATTTAATGTATCCTAAACAACCCGGGAAAAAGAAAAGAAAGAAGCATTCGCCGTCCGTCATAAAACAGGAGCCGGGAACCTGTTATCTGTGTGTCCGGCTGAATCAGGACTATGTGCAGCATAAAGCGCTGCATAAGCACCATGTATACGAAGGGACTGCAAACAGGAGAATATCAGAGGAAAACGGATTTTGGGTAAACCTGTGCTGGAGGCACCACACCTATGGGTCGGAATCGGTGCATGAAAAAAATGAGAACATGCGTCTGATCCAGAGGGATGTCCAGAGAGAATACGAAAAGAATCACACCCGGCAGCAGTTCATGAATCTGACAGGGCGGAATTATTTGGAGGACAAAGAATGATTGGAGAAAGAGCGGACAGAAGGTTTCCGATAATGACGCAGGAAATAGCCCGGTACCGGAAAAACCTCCGGATAGGGGAAAGGGTCCGGGCGGAGTTCCGAAAAACAGATTTGGAGCTCCGTGTAAAAAAAGTGGAGGCGGACTGCACGATCGTGAAGAAATATCCGCATGTCTGCATCGTAAAGGATCGGCACGGACATCAGGAGTGCGTGCAGTATGTGGAGCTGTTTATCACAGAGAGGAATAGGGATCTGCATGAGAATGGCGGCGGACATACAGACGCAGAGACAGAAAAAGTAAAAGGAGGGAAAGCGCGTGAGAAAGGAAAAATTCTATGTCATTTATCAGGCTCCGGAAAAATGTAGCTTCTTCCAGATACCGGGTTATATTGTGGCTATGGCGACCGTTGGCGGGGGTGTATACTGCGCGTTCTTTGATGACGGCTTGCATACGGAAGAAAGCATCAGGAAACATAAAAAGACTATAAAACTGCATTCTATTTATCCATGCTGACAGGAAATTATCTTCTTGAAAAGAGCTTTCCGGCCAGAAGATTTAAGAAATTACAGGGGGATACAATTGAGTGACATGAGAAAGATAAGTGAAATGTACCGTCTGTCGGGAGGCACGGTTCCCGACCGTATCTGCAGGGACTGCGGTAACT
>VSNE01000174.1 GCA_009774155.1 Lachnospiraceae bacterium | reverse complement strand
ATGAACAAGAATATTTCAGCAAACTTTTAAAGAAGAGATGGTGAGGTGGGTAGAATTTCATGAAGAAAAAATTTTTGCTTCGTGTGTTTTCATTTCTGATTGCAGGAGCGCTGTTTCTGGAGACTCCTGCGCAGGCATTTGCAGCCCGGATGCCTGATACGATAGAAAGCGCAGCGGAAGAGGATTCGGCGGCACAGACAGAGGATAACGATGAGGAGACTCCGGAGGAACCGGAGAGTCCGACCGAGGGCGAAACCCCTGCAGACAGCGAGACCCCGGAAACTCCGGAGGAGCCTGAGAATCCAACAGACCCGGAGAAGCCGGAAGATCCGACAAATCCTACAGACCCGGAGACACCGGAGAATCCTGCGGATATAGAGATACCAGATCCGGGAGTCCTGACAGAGGAAACGGAAGACCCGGCGCTTGGTGAAGCTACAACGGCAAAAACACCTTTGACGATAGAAGCGGCGATATATGGTACGGAGCCTCAGAATATTCTCAGCGACGCGGAGGCGGAGGGATACAAGGAGGTTCTGAACGCCCTGTCCGGCGTTATGGGTAAGGATGATCTGCATGCAGTTGATTTAAGCGCGTATAAGATTAACACGATGCAGCTTCAGAGACTTTTGAATTATCTTGTAAAAAAGAATGGCGCGTCCCTGACAGGATTGCTGCCGGAAGTAACTTATCAGACTGACGACAATGGTTATGTCCATAATGTGTGGTTTGCTTATGCGGAAACATCCATAAGCATTCAGGTGGAAAGCCGTTCGGATACAAGCATTGCCCTTCGTCTGTCAGGACTTGTGCCTAATGCAGACAAATATACGCTTCTGCGCCGTTCCGAGTCGGAGACAGGCGTTAAGCCGGTTTCTTCCGTTCAGTCCAATACCCTGTTTACCGATCAGGGAACGAAGGACATACACGATTATACTTACATACTGTATGCTTATAGGGGCGGCAGAATCTGTGCATATACCAATCTGGTGACCAGCGAGTTTGCTCTTGCTGTGCCCGGAGGACTTACTGTGACGCTGGATAATCCTGCGTCGGCTACTCTGAAATGGACAAAACCTAACGGAGTACAGAATTATACGATCTACAGGGACGGAGCCTCTGTGGCAACGCTTGGAGGAGACGCCTCCGGCTGGAATGACAAGAATGTCAGCTCCGGTAAAAACCATACTTATAAAGTGGCGGCATATACTTCCGTGGGCAGCCGTACCTGTCAGAGCGAAGCGTCCGTTACGCTGAAATGGGATAACGGACTTTCCAAGCCGTCCGTATCCGTATCCTCCAGCGCAGGAGACAGGGTGACTCTGAGCTGGGGCGGCGTATCCAAAGCCGCCGGATACCTGATCTACCAGAAATCAGGCAGCAGCTTTAAAAATCTGAAGGATACTTCGGCTACCAGCTATACAATTACCGGTCTGAACGCGGCGTCTTCTTATCAGTATGTGGTAATGCCCTACCGGGTAAGCGGCGGAGAGAAGGTATACGGCAAGGCTTCGGATACGGTTTCCGCAAGACCGAAGCTGGAGAAGGTGACCTTAAGCGCAAAGGCGGAATCTTACAGTAAAATTACGTTAAGCTGGAATGAGCGGGGCGGAGCCAGCGGATATAATATCTACCGGAAAACCGGTTCTGAAAGCTACAAGCTGGTTAAGAAGGTTACTCCGGGGAGTACGACCAGCTATACAGACTCCAAGCTGACTCTGAACAAGAAATATTATTATAAGATTGTTCCGTTTGTAACGGCAGACGGGGCCTCCTATGAAGGAAATGAGTCGGATGCGGTATCTGCAAAGCCGGTTCTTCAGAAAGGCAAGATCAGCTCAGTTAAGAGCGTGAACTATAATACGTTAAAAATAACCTGGAAGAAGGTGACCGGAGCCCAGGGATATGAGCTGTACCGATCCACATCCTCCAAAAAGGGCTTTAAGCGGATAAAGACCATCACCTCCGGAAGCAAGGTGACCTTTACAGATAAAGATAAAAAGCTGGGAACGGCGTATTACTATAAGGTAAAGGCATACCGTAAGGTGAACGGCAAGAAGGTTTACGGTGCTTATTCCCCTGTGGTGAAAGGAAAAACAGCGCTGAATCAGGTCAAGAGCCTGAAGGTAAAAGCAATCGACTATAAAACGCTGAGGCTTACCTGGAAAAAGGTGGATAAGTCAGAAAAGTATCAGATTTATTATGCGACCAGTGAAAACGGCACCTATAAGAAGCTTGCCACAACCGAAGAGACAGAGTATGAATATGACAAAGCTACCTGCGGCCAGACTTACTATTTCAAGGTGCGCGCACTGAGGGGCAAAAACGGATACGGCACCTACTCGGCAATTGTGTCTGAGAAAACTACCATAGGAAAGCCGGCCATTAAGATAGCCAAGATTGAATACGACAGAATTACTCTGGAATGGGAAGAGGTAGACGGAGCCCAGAAGTATGAGATCTTTGGAAGCACAAGCAAAGACGGTACTTATAAGAGTCTGGGAACGACAAAGAGCAACAGCTTTACCCATAAGGAGCTGGAGCTGGAGAAGACCTACTATTACAAAGCAAAGGCAATCCGCCAGAAATATACCTCTCCGTTCTCGGGAGTGAAATCGGCAAAGACGACCTTGGGCAAGCTGACGGGCCTGAAGGTAACGAAATATTATGACGACTCTCTCAAGATTACGTGGGATGAGGTAAACGGAGCCACCAGCTATCAGGTATACCGTTCCACTGCAAAGGATGACGAGGAGGAGTACAAGAGGATCGCATCTGTTACGACGAACTCTTACATTGATTCTAATGTCTCCAGCAACAAGACCTACTATTATAAGGTGTGCGGAGTCAGGGGAACTGCCAAGACAGAGATGGCGGGTCCGGTAAGCGTGAGCACCTCTTCGGATACGGAGAGACGCGGTATTGACGTATCCAGCTACCAGGGAACCATTGACTGGAAGAAAGTTGCGGACGACGGTATAAAGTTTGCGATGATCCGGATTGTGACAGGAAGCAGCTCTTCTACAACCAGAGATGAAAGGTTTGTAGACAACTATGACGGCGCCCGCAATAACGGCATAAAGGTAGGGGTTTACCGCTACAGCTATGCAACCTCCCGGACAAAAGCGAGAGAGGAGGCAGAAAATGTCATTAAAGCGCTGAACGGCAGAAAGCTGGATTATCCGATTGTTATGGATATGGAGGACAACAGTATTCTGTCGGGCACAGACAGCAATTCCAGACGCTCTGAGATTATTCTGGCGTTTAAGGAAGTGGTAGAGGATGCGGGCTACAAGTTCGCACTCTATGCAAACAATACCTGGCTGGAGCAGCATCTGGATATGAACGCTCTGAAAGATGTCGATATCTGGATTGCAAGATGGCGCGATTACAATCTGGGGCACGGGTATACCGGCAAAGGAAATGTAGTTATGTGGCAGTATACCAGTAAAGGAAGCGTGAGCGGCATCAGCGGAAATGTTGATTTGAATGTATCTTATAAGGATTTTTAAGGAATGATAATCAGGAGAGCTTACATGAAAATGTATGCTCTCCTGATTCATGCTGTTGCCGTTTATAAAAATCATTGTACAACATTCTAGTGACAAGCATGTGCTGTTTATGATAAAATTTAAGTAATTATTTGGAATAACGACAGATAGGAAGCAATAAATAATGAAGCCTGAAAAAACCCGGAAAAAATTTATGCAGTATTTGCGGCTGTTCTCGGAGGGAATGTACCTTGCCGCGCTGTCTATTATAACAGCCTATGCATTTCTGCGCACGACCACGGTGCCTCTGCCGTGGAATACAGGAGACAGCGGCATTGCTTTTTTTAATGAACTGACGGCAGATATTCCCCTGCATATGGAATATCTGCTTCTGGGAATCACAGCGCTTCGCTGTCTGGTAAGTAAAAAGCATATTCTGAGAAATTTTCTTCTTTCTGCCGGAATCTGCGGGCTTGTCTGTTATGCAGTCAGTATCAGTCATTACGGCAACCTGCTTTTGCTGACGCTTCTGCTGCTGGCAGCCAGGGATATTCCCTTTGACCGGATTATGAAGGTATATACAGTGACCGTGGGCATTCTTCTGGTAATGACTGTGGGAGCCGCCTTGGGCGGACTGATAGAAAATCTTCAGTTCGGAAAAAAGAGAAAGATGGCTTTCGGTATTGTTTATTCTACTGATTTTGCGGCCCATGTATTTTTTCTGATGCTTTGCATCTGGTATCTGCGCGGAAAGAGAACATCTTATCCGGCGGCTGTTTTTACCGGGATTCTCGGACTGGGAGTGTATTGGTGGAGTGACGCGCGCTGCTCTGCAGGATGTCTTCTGCTGTTATCAGCGCTGATGGCGGCGTGCCGTTTCTTCCGGACCCGCTGTCCGGAAAAAGGAGAAAAAATATGCCGCAATCCGGTTCTTTGTACGCTTCTTGCCCTGTCTTTTCCGATTGCTTCCGCCTGCATGCTTGCGGCCTCTCTTGTCTATCAGGAAAGTATTGTATGGATGAGAGGGCTGGACAAGCTTTTAAGCGGACGTCTGTATTATGGAAAGCATGCGCTTTCCATCTGCGGCTTTCATCTGTGGGGAAAGCAAATCCGTATGAACGGACATTGGGCGGACGGGCAGGTTACAGACAATTATTTTTATCTGGACAGCAGCTATATGCAGATGGCACTGATGTTTGGACTGGTGATATCGGCGCTGGCTTTGCTGGCTTTTCTGCACATCGGGTACAAGGCAGTACAGAGGAAACAATGGATTTTTCTGTGGATACTGGCATTGATGGCGCTGCATGGCCTGATTGAACAACGGATATGGAGCCTGTCTTATTGTCCGTTTATTCTGGCGGTATTTGCACAATTAGGGAAGAGCCGGGAAGTGGAGACGGTAGGATGAAAAGAAGAATCTTAGTATCGGGACTGATCATCATCGGCCTGTTTTTCTGCATGATAGGTTTTTATGAGCTGCTGGAAAGGAAGCAGGCAGTGGAGCCTATCGTACATCCCGATGAACCGGATGTACTGGAGGGATATGAAGAAGAGGAAGAATTGATTCAATACATGGTGTATCAGCTTCAGAATAACGATCTGGAGGCGGCGCTGCGCGGCTGCGCGGTCCAGGAGCTGGCAGAGTATTTTAGTATGGATGCTTATATTCGGTATCTGGAGCGCTTTGAAGGCGCAGATTTACTTCCGCCTTCTGATACGGAAAGCCCTGCTTATCAGACAATTGCAAAGGCTGAGCTGGCCAGGAGCTATTCTGCCGTTCTGAAACGTATTTTGAAAATTCAGGAGCAGAAGGGAAGCTTTGAATTCCTTGGCATGAAGGAGGACGTTCCGGAGAATCCGGACGGGATGTATTATCAGATAAGGGATATGGTCTGTGAAATTCTGGGTTCCAGAAGTGTGTCGGAGGCGGTTGTCTATCTGGGTGACGGAGCGAAGGTGTATGAGCTTCGCTGTACACTGGCGCGTTATAAAAAATACTGGAAGCTTTTGACCTTCCATGAGATACAGGATTCCGGAATCAAAGAGCTGAGTCTGAGAGAGAGCGCAGAGGATTACAGCGGCCCCATATCCCTTGCAGAGTACGAAGGCGCTGTGCTGCCGCGGAATTATGATATTGTTAATGACTGCAGGGAAGAGAACCCGGAATATATGATTCGGAGATTTTTTCTCTACCTTCAGAGAGAGGATGCGTTATCGGCGCTGGCTTATATGGATATCTACCGGGACGGCGGCAGCTATGATGACGGAACGGATACGATGTTTAAGCGTCAGGGAGTGGCCGCGCGGAATCTGCAGGCATTCTATTACCGGATTTTGTTTATTGATGGTGATTATTATAACTGGATTATGCGGGATTTGGATGACAGGTCCGGGGAGCTGGTGACTCAGCTTTCCACAACGAATATGCTTTTTACCAATTTGAAGAGGATTGCCAAGGAAAAGAATGACGGGAAAGAAGCAGTATATAAAGTAAAATTTTTATATAATTATAAGATTCTGACAAAAAGGGTTCATATGATTTACCGTACCGACGGCTGG
>VSNE01000173.1 GCA_009774155.1 Lachnospiraceae bacterium | reverse complement strand
TTTCAAGATTTTTTTATTATAACCTTATAAATGCATACAGAACCCCGGCCGTACCGTAATTTCTATACAATGAAAAAAAGGCGCCGGACTGTCAGCCGGCGCCTTTGGCTGTCACATGAGCCGGGAAATGGTTAAGCCTTTTTATGGATGCTCCATAAAACCCAGCTCTGAAAGCTGTATGTACAAGTCCTCGTTTGTTACCGCCTCCACAATCTGATCTGCCGTTACATTGCAGAAGCTGCTTCCGGTCAGGCTCAAATATGCAAAGCCTGCAAATAAAAACAGACAGATCGTGAACTTTAATTTAAACATGGACAGCGTTCCGGAAGGTTCTTCCTCCTTCTGTCCATAGATCTGAGGACTTTTGCTTCCGTAGGTTTCTCTTAACAGTTGTTCCCGATATGCACCCATTCCTTTTACCTCTTTTGGAATACTCCCAAGAAATTTTATTAAGAAATTTTATGATGCATCAGCCGGAAACATGCCTCTATCTGTTTGCTACCTCTTTCATAATATCGTCCCACGTTACTCCCCGTTCCACCATCAGCACCATGGCATGATAGAGAAAATCCGCCATTTCGTACTTTATTTCCTCCGGGTCCGGATTTTTGGCGGCAATAATAATCTCCGCGGCCTCCTCTCCGACCTTTTTCAGAATTTTGTCAATTCCTTTATCAAACAGATAATTTGTATAAGAGCCTTCCTTCGGGTGAAGCTTCCGATCCGCAATCGTCGCATATTCCGTTTCAAATACCTTCAGAGGATTCGTCTCATTATATTCCTTTTTCACCATATCCCGGTAAAAACAGGTTCGGTTGCCTGTATGGCAGGCCGCGCCCACCTGGCTTACCTTTGCCAGAATCGTATCATTATCGCAGTCAATGGACAGGGACTTTACATACTGGAAATGCCCGCTGGACATTCCCTTGGTCCAAAGCTCATTCCGGCTTCTGCTCCAGTAGGTCATCTTTCCTGTCTGAAGCGTAGTATTGAATGCTTCTTCGTTCATATAAGCAAGCATCAGCACCTCGGAGGTCTTATAGTCCTGCACAATGACCGGAACCAGCCCGTCCCGGTTTTCTTTAAGCTCCTTCCATGCAAAGCTGCTTTCCAGCACATTCATATAAAGCCCTCTGGCCGCCGCACTCTGCTTCAGCCCCATGAAATCCGCCACCTCCGTGGAAAAATAAGCGCTGGCAATTCCGTCCGCCCATTTGTTGGACAGCACCTCTATAATGGCGTCCACAGACGCTGCGGAGCTGACGCTCAGAACCGGAAGCTCCCCCCTGTAGGGACAGCTGCTGTCAGAACCGGACCAGAGAATCAGACTTCCCTGCTTTTCCAGAGTACGGCTGAACTGGGACTCGTCGGAAATACTAAAACCGATCTTTTCCCTTCCGAAACGTCTGGATACCTCCTCTGCCATCTCTACATTGCTGTCTCTCCCGAAGTTCAGAATGGCTTTATCGCATCCTGCATAGAGAATTTTTTTTACATCCTCCGCCCGGCGGATATGTCCGCCTGCATACATGGGAATCTCCGCCGCCCTGCTCATTTCCTTCATAAGGCCGATATTGCGGTCGTGCTCTTCGTCAGAATCCGACAAATCAAATATCAGAACCGCGTCAGCCCCATTGTCACTGTAAAATTTTATGAGCCTTACTCCGTCCTGCCCGTTTACCTTTCCGTTTCTAAGAGGCATAACCGGAACTAAATGTTTTTTCTTCATTTTACAAACTGCCTTTCGTCGATAATACATCTTTAATCCGTCCGTCAAAAGAGACCGCTTCATCCAGCGCCTTCGCAAACGCCTTGAACATGGCCTCGCAGATATGGTGGTTATTGCTGCCGGACAGTGCCTTAAAATGCAGATTCATTTCCGAGGCGTAAGAAACGGCATAGAAAAATTCCTTCACCATCTCGGTATCCATCCCCCCGATGCTCGGAGCCGTAAAGCTGACATCGGACAGATAGTAGGGTCTGCCGGACAGATCCACGGCACACAGCACCAGAGCCTCATCCATGGGAAGAATCACGCTTCCATAGCGGCGGATTCCCTTTTTATCCCCCGCAGCCTCTTTGATTGCCCTTCCAAGCACAATGCCTGTATCCTCTATCGTATGATGGCAGTCCACCTCCAGATCTCCGTCCACGCTGACCTCCAGATCAAACAGGCCGTGCCTTGCAAATCCGTCCAGCATATGGTCAAAAAAACCGATTCCTGTATTCAGACTGCTCTGCCCGCTTCCGTCCAGATTCAGACTGACGCAGATTCTGGTCTCCTTTGTATTCCTTCTGATCTCTGCTGTCCTGCTCATATTATGCCTCCTCTGACTCAAAACGCACCCGGATAGAATTGGCATGCGCCGTCAATTGTTCATTTTCCGCAAAATATTCAATATCCTTGCGCACCTTTTCCAGCGCCTCCCTGGAATAATAGATAATACTGGATTTTTTTACAAAATCATCCACAGAAACCGGAGAGAAAAATCTCGCCGTCCCATTGGTGGGAAGAATATGATTCGGCCCCGCAAAATAATCACCCAAAGGCTCGCTGCTGTTCTCCCCAAGGAAGATCGCTCCCGCGTTGCGCACCTTCATCATAACCTCAAAAGGATTTTTTGTCATAATTTCCAGATGCTCGGAGGCGATCAGATTTACTGTCTCGACAGCCTCCTCCATGGAATCTGCCAGAAGAATGCAGCCGTAGTTATCCAGGGATTTCCGGATAATTTCTCTTCTGGACAGACTCCTTATAAAGCCGTCCGCTTCGTCTGACACCCTTTTTGCAAGCTCCTCGCTGGTAGTTACAAGAATTGCGCTGGCAAGCTCGTCATGCTCTGCCTGAGATAAAAGATCCGCCGCCGCATACCTTGGATTGGCCGTCTCATCCGCCAGTACCAGAATCTCGCTTGGCCCGGCAATGGAGTCGATGCCCACAAAGCCGGAGACCGCCTTTTTAGCCAGCGCCACAAAAATATTTCCGGGTCCGGTAATTTTATCCACCTTCGGAATGCTCTCTGTACCAAATGCCATGGCCGCAATGGCCTGGGCACCGCCCATTTTATAGATCTCATCCGCACCTGCTTCCTTTGCCGCCACCAGTACGGCCGGATTTACGGCGCCCTGGCGGCTGCACGGCGTTGCCATAATAATTTTGTCCACTCCCGCAATACGGGCAGGTACGATGTTCATCAGTACGGAGGACGGATAGACCGCTTTACCGCCCGGCACATAGACGCCTGCCGCCGCCAGCGGCGTCACCTTCTGACCCAGCATCGTCCCGTCCGGCGTAGTATCGAACCAACTGTACCGCCGCTGTTTTTCATGGTAATTCCGGATATTCTTCAAAGCCTTCCGGATCGTTTCCAGAAGCCGTTCGTCAATCTGCCCATAGGCTTTCTGTATCTCCTCCTCTGTCACCAGAATATTAGAAGCATGAATATCCTCACAGTCGAACCGGTTTGTATACTCGAACAGAGCCTTATCTCCTTCTGTACGCACCCGGTTCACAATCTCCAGCACCGTATCGTTGTACTGGTCATAGTTATTGGGACTTCTTTTCAATAAACGATCCAGCAAATCCTTTCTGGACGCTTTATTCAGTCTGACAATACGCATATGCCGCCTCCTTAAGCTTCTCTTACAATATGGACTTTAAATCACTGATAATTCTGCCGATTCTCTCGTTCTCCATCTTCATGCTGACCTGATTTACCACCATACGGGCAGACAAAGGGCACACCTCTTCCAGCACCTGAAGACCATTTTCCTTCAGTGTGGAGCCGGTTTCCACAATATCCACAATCACCTCTGACAGCCCTACAATGGGCGCCAGCTCAATAGAACCATTCAGCTTAATGATTTCCACGGTCTGATGCTTCTGGTTGTAGAAATAGTCCTTCGCAATATGCGGATATTTGGTAGCCACACGGATAAGCTCCTGATGCTTTAAAAGCTCCCTTGCCGATTCCGGGCCGCAGACGCACATACGGCATTTGCCGTACCCTAAATCCAGCACCTCGTACATCCTCCGCCCTTCCTCCAGAATCGTGTCCTTGCCCACAATTCCGATATCCGCGGCTCCGTATTCCACATAGGTGGGAACATCCGGGCCTTTCGCCAGGAAAAATTTTAATTTCAAAGCTTCATTTACAAAAATCAGCTTTCTGGTAGCCGGGTCCTTCATCTCTTCGCAGGTGATTCCTATCTGTTCAAAAAGCTCCATCGTCTTCTTCGCCAGACGCCCTTTTCCAAGGGCAAATGTCAAGTATCTCATACCAAATCCTGCCCTTCTATATAAATAATCTCACTGATATCATTCTTCTTCGCATAAGCCGCGTAGTCTCTTCCGATCCGATCCGGCGTCATTTCCGCCGCAATTCCCTGTCTGCGAAGCTCCATTGCCTTTTCAACGGCCTTTTCCGCCTGGGAAGCACGGTAAACAATCAGGGCCTTCGGCACCTTTGTATCCGGTAGGAGTTTGTGCCTTGCCAGCGCGCTCAGCAGGCGGTCTACCACAAACGCAAACCCGGTTGCGGGAGCAGGCTTTCCAAAGTGATCCATCAGCGTATCATAACGTCCTCCCTTGGCAACCGCATCCCCGGTTCCATAGGTATACGCCTGGAAAATAATTCCCGTGTAATATTTATATTTGCTGACCACGCCCAGATCAAAGGTAATATATTTTTCATATCCATAACAGGCCAGAAGCTCATAAATCCTTTTCAGACGCTCCAGCGCCCTTTTCGCATCCTCCGTCACCGCGCAGGCATCCGCCTTTTCCAGAATATCTACAGAGCCGAACAGCTTCGGAACGGCGGCAAAGGCTTCTTTTAAACCAACGGCAATGGGCAGAGGCTCTAAAAGCTCCCGCACGCCGTAGATATTTTTATTGGAAATAAACTCCCGAAGCTCCAGTTCCAGATCCTCTGTAAGCCGTGACTCCCGCAGCAGACTCTTAAAAAAATCCACATGTCCGATGCCCACCTGAAATTCGGTCAGTCCGATCTTTAAAAGAGATTCCGCCACCAGCGCAATCATTTCCGCGTCCGCTTCCACGCTGCCGTCGCCGATCATCTCTGCCCCAAGCTGGGTATTTTCTTTTAAGCGGCCCTGAAAGTCAGAATGGTTGATGAACGTATTTGCCACATAGCAGAGACGGACCGGCATATCCTCCTCCGTAAAATATTTGGCAACCGCCCTTGCAATGGATGGGGTAATATCCGGCCTGAGCGCCAGCGTATGCCCTTCCCTGTCGAAAAATTTATAAAGCTCCTTGGACGGCACGGTACCGATCTCCCGGCTGAACACATCAAAAAATTCAAAGGTCGGCGTCTGAATATCGTCGTACCCATAGCTTTGGAGAACTGAGTGAAGCACATCCTGCACCTTATTTTTTCTTCGGCATTCCCCGTTGTAAATATCCCTGACGCCTTCCGGTGTATGTAAAATCTGTTTGTACATTTTCTGGCTCCTTTTCCGCTTTTTCTGCTTTATTGCAGTAGAGTGCTAACATGAAAAAGACAATATCTGTATTATATCACTCTTTATTTAATTGTCAACCTCCGACTCCAGATCCCGGCTCAGAGGCTCCAGATAGGGCACCAGGTATCCTCTTCCGGATTCAAAGAAATAGTCAGGATTCAGTTCCTCCATACGGAAGCTTTTTCTTCCGCCTTCCTTTGCCCGGTTCCAGAAGGCCAGAAGCTGCCGGATATGCAGATAGTAAAACTTTTGTTCGGATGTATAATGAATGATCAGAAATGCTTTTCCGCCCTGTTTCTCAAGGTCCCTCATAAACTCCACCTGATGCTCGTGGACATTGTGGACCGGAAAGGTTTTCACATCACATTCCTTTGCGTCAAAGCAAATTGGTATCCCCTGTACCGCGCCAATATAATCCACCGTACTTTTCTGTTCAAAATATGCCAGAGTAATATGATGATGCTCTTTATCAATCCTGATTGGAGTTATAGGAGTCGGCACCTTCTGTATCAGCGCCAGCCCTTTTTCCCTGTATTTTTCATTTGTCCGGTTAATCATATCCTCCAGTGTGGAACCCCGGAGTCCTCTCGTATTCCAGGTAGACATAATAAT
>VSNE01000172.1 GCA_009774155.1 Lachnospiraceae bacterium | reverse complement strand
GTCCATACTGATCCAAAAAAGCAAAAAATTCAGAATACAGGTATTTATCCTCTGAGATTTCCTGAAACCAATTCATATCTTTTCCCCCGTTCTTATCTTACTATTATATAAACGATTATCTTTTGAAGAATTGACAGTTTTTGAAGAAAAATTTTTCCTGATATGCTGCGGATAATACCGGATATGCGGTATGAAGATTGTCGAAAAATGGTAAAAATGCGATAATATAAAAAATACAGTATTTGACGCATGGAAAATCGGGAGGAAAAATGGAATTATTCAGGGAAACAGTTCTTGGCACGATAGTGACAGAGCTGGCAGTATTCACAAATACTTCTGCAGAGAAATTAATTTCCGGTTATCAGGATTTATTTGGAAGATATGTGGATACAGGGAAGCTGCAGGGACTCCTTGAAGCGTCAATGCCCAAAGAGAACTGGAAGATGATTCAAAGGGCGAGAAGGCTGGCATTAGGGGATAAGGAGCCTGGCAGCAGGCCGGTCAGTCCTCTGCGCAGCGTGTTCTCTGATTTAAGTCCGGATGGCTCTTGCCCGAGGGTGATGTATTATACCCCGGAAGAATTATCTGTGGACAATACGATTCCGATGCCCGGATATAAGGTAAAAACATGCGGTTTTGAGAAACTGAGGGATCGGTTCTTCCGGGAAATGGATTTGCTTGTCCAAAGTTCCCCGAAGGATTTTGATTCGTTTCTTATTGTGCTGGATACTTTGATGAAAAAATATTTGTGGAGTATTCCGGCGGCCGGAAAGGGCAGTGAAGATATCTCTCTTTATGATTCTGTTAAGACGGCTGCAGCAATCACAGCGGCTCTTATAAAGGCAGATTACAGGGATGTTCCATATATAATGGCTGCAGGACAGCTTTCAGGGTTTCAGAATTATATTTTCGCAGCTTCCAAAGCAGGTGCGAAAGGAGCAGCCGCAAGACTTTGCTCCCGTTCCTTTTATATGGATACAGTAGTGAGCGCTTTAGCGCATTTTATAATACATAAATTCAAGCTGCCCATGTTGAATATTCTTATGCTGTCCCACGGCAGATTTTACATTCTGCTTCCCTTTACCAAAGACGCTGAACAGATATTGGCGGAGGCTGAGAAAAGCGCGGCTGAATTTTTGTATAAGAAGTTCAGCGGAAGCCTTTCCTTTGAACTGGTATGGGAACGGGTGTCCGATGAGGGCATTCTCCACTACAGTGATACGATTACCAGACTTTATGGCCGGATAAAGAGAAAAAAGAATCAATTTCTGAAAACAGTTTTAACAGAAAACGGGAGATGGAATCCGGACAGGTTTATTGTCTGCCACGATTTACTCCATAAATCTATGTGCACGGCGTGCAGGAGCGCTTTTGCAAAATCCGGGGAGAGAATGTGTGCAAATTGTGAGATTGATACAGAGATTGGAAGGAGGCTGCCCCAAATCCGGCAGTTTTCATTCAGCAGAGGAAAAGGACAGTATGAGCTTTTGGATGGATATTATCTGAATCTGGAGGACAGGAAGGAAGACAGAGAGGATTATCTGACGATGGTGTCTGACAGCGCTGTCTCAAGCGGCATGTATGATATGCCTTTCGCCATATACCATACAGCTTATCATGCGCCGGTGAAATATACCGGGTATTCTGCTGAAATAAAGACCTTTCATGAGACTGCCGGGAGGGCCAGAGGCTGTAAAAGGCTTGGAATTCTGAAAATGGCCGTAGATATGCCGGATCTTCTGCCTTCAGAAGAATTACAGAGAGACGGTATGGATACTGACGCCATTTCAAGGCTCCATACATTATACCGGATGCTGGAGCTGTTTTTTCATGCACATCTTCATTCGACAGCGGAAAAGGTCTGCAAAGATATATATTGCGTTTTTTCAGGCAGGGATCGCCTGCTTCTGATAGGGCCGTGGAGTGAAATGCCCGGCCTGGCCATAGAAATTCATAAAAAATTCAGGGAATTTACAGGATTTCATCCATGCATTACATTATCCGCTGCAATCTGTACAGCGGACGGCCGCGGGCATATTTCCGCCCGGGCGGACAACTGCGGGAAGAGACTGGAAGAGGTACGGCGGAAAATAAACGACACGGGCTGTCCTGATAAGGGCAGAGGGAGCGGAATTTATTTTCTAGGTGAGTCTATGCCCTGGGAGGATTTTGAAAAGCAGATAGGCATAGGAGAAAGGTTTGCTGCCGCAATCAGAAATGTAGGTTCTGAGGTGGTCAGAAGATTTGGAAATTACAGCCGGATGTACAGGGACTATCTGAATACAGGAAGTATGGACAGTCTTATGTTTCTGCCCATGCTTTCCGCAGATATGGCAGAAAACAGTGATATAATAAGAAAAAACAGATGGTTTGAGAATTACATTGGTTATTTGTATAAGAAAGCGTCAAATTACAGACAGGTTGAAAAAGAGTTTTATTATGCGGAATTCAGCATAAAATATGCATTACAACTGACGGAGGGAACGGCAGGGAATGAAATTAGAGCAGATTATTACAATAAGCGGTAAGATTCATTGTATGACGGGCTTATGCATAGGAGGCTCCTCCAATGGACCGGAGACAGGGGGGAACGGTCAGGAAGTGATTAAAAATCCGCTTACAAAGGAGCCGTACATACCAGGCTCCAGCCTGAAAGGAAAGATGCGTTCAGAGCTGGAAAAAAAGTATGGCAGCAGAAGATGGAATAAGGAATCCGGCAAGTTTGTTGCGGATGAAAAGGAACCATGCGGATGCGGAAGAAGGAACTGTATGATCTGTGTAATTTTCGGAGCCTATAAAAACATACGTGCTTTATCCGCGCCGACCAGGATCATTGTCAGGGATGCCATGCTTTCGGAAGAATCCAGAGCTATGCTTCGCGCGCTTCTGTCTGAAAACGGAGGCTGTCTTGAGAGAAAAGTAGAAAATATTATACGCCGGGACTCCGAAATGGCGGATTCCCCGAGAACAATAGAAAGGGTGCCGTCCGGCGTATCCTTCGATTTTGAGATTATTTTAAGAGCCTTTGAAGGCGATGATCCGGAAAAAATGGCCGCATTTGTAAAAGAGGGGCTGAAGATGGTGGAATCATCTTATCTGGGAGGAAACGGTTCAAGAGGCTCCGGGAAGGTCAGGTTTGAATATGCCGTTGTTACAGAGAAGGCAGGAGGACGGTAGAGCAGGCCTGCGCTTCGGAGAAAAGAAATTATGAACTTATATAAGATCACAGTAAAGCCTTTGTCGGCTTACTGCTCCCCGCTTCAAAGCGATACCTTTTTCGGCGCTTTCTGCTGGAGCTATCTGTTCGGATATGGAGAAGACGCCCTGCATAGGCTGCTTTGCCGCTGTAAAGAAGGAAGTCCGGACATTATCTTTTCCAATGCGTTTCCGTCCGGCAGGCTGCCGATGCCTGCCGGGTTCAATGAATTTACAGAGGATCAGGCTCGGCAGACTTTAAAGTATAAAAAACAAAAACAATTTTCCACCATCGGATTAGATGATTTTAACAGACTGATTAACGGGACAAAAGAGGTTTCTTTCCATGCCTCTGCAGAGGAGCCGGAAGCAAAGCTGGATCTGAGATGGAGGAATAAGGTGAGCCGTAATACGGATAAAGCAGAGGATACAGAAGGGGAGGATGCTCTGTTTGAAACGGAACAGTATTTTGCAGAAGGAACCTTTGACATTTTTATTCGTTCTTCATTTGCAGAGGAGGTTTTAGAACAGGTTCTTCCGGAAATGTTCCGATACGGGATTGGAGCCCGGCGTTCAGTCGGAAAGGGGAGCTTTTGCATGGAAGGGGGATTAGAGCTGTTCGACGGCTTCCGGCTGCCGCAGAATCCCGACGGATTTGTTGCTCTGTCTAATTTTGTTCCGCAGAGAAATGATCCGACGGACGGCAGCTATAAAGCATTTGTAAAATATCCCAAGGTCAGCTTTGTCGAAAATGGAGAGGATTCTCCTTTAAAAAAACCGATTATTTTTCTGAAAGCCGGAAGCGTTTTCCGGGATCGCCCGGTAAAAGAATTTTATGGCTCCTGCATTGATAAGATTGCCCTTAAGGGAGGCCGTATATCCGGAGAAATTGTTGTTGGCGCATATACAATTGCGGTTCCGTGCCGGATTCCGTATTAGGGTTTTTACAGGATTTTCAATGAGCAGAAAAATACAGAAAAAGGAGTAACATGGAAAAACAGTTATATGACGCACTGCAGGCCCGTTTTGTAAAGCTGCATTTTACGGTTGCCTTCCATACGGATTCCAGGCTGCCTTCAGATAAAGTATCCGCGCTCAGAGGAGGTATGGGAGAGATGCTTCTCCGCATGAACTGCATCCGTGACAGGCAGTGCGAGATTTGTGATTTTGAATCCGAGTGCATTGTACAGAGAACCATGTATTCCAAATTCGAGAAAAAACCGGAGTTTGTCACGACAGGAGGAAGCGTAGGTTATGTTCTGGAATGCGCGGATTACAGAGAAAATTTTAAATCAGGAGATACGCTGGATTTTAATCTGATACTGTTTGGAAAAACAATTGTATATTGTTACCAGTTTGTGCAGGCGTTTTGTGAAATGGGAGCAAAAACCGGGATAGGGAAATACCACGCCATGTTCCGGATTGTAGGGATCAAAAATATAGAGGGGCAGCATATTCTGGAAGGAAATTCCATCAATATGAATAAGCTTATCGTGCATGTTCTGCATGACTACATTATGTTCCGGAAGATGCGGTTTGATATGGAACAGGGCGAGAAAATGATGATATTTGATACTCCTCTGGCGCTGAAGCATCAAAATGAATTCCTGCAGGAGTTTCAGATGTGGCCAATTGTAAATGCCGTCAGACGCAGAATCTATATGCTGGATTGTTTTGAAGGGATTGAGAGCGATATATACAATGGAAAAAAAGATGATTTGCCGGAATTTGTGTATCAGGAGCGACAGATGGTGACGGTCCGCCGTTATTCCTCAAGAAAAAAGGAAAAAATGCTGATGAAAGGAATAAAAGGCTATGCATTGCTGCCGGAGCTGCCGCAGGACATTATTTATTTGCTGCTGGCCGGGGAACTGATCCATATTGGAAAAAATACAAGCTTTGATTTCGGAAAATATCATATCGTATAACTGCTGTACAAAGTATTTACCATAGTGAAAGGCTGCCGGAGCCTGTGAAAACAAAAGATAGAAGGCGTACGGCCTGCCGGTTTTGGAGGAAACAAATATGTATTTGAAACCCAGAATTTTTATCGGTTCTTCAAAGGAAAGCCGGAAAATCGCAGAGCAGGTAAAGGAAAATCTGAGTCCGGAATATGTATGCGTGATTTGGTATGATAATTTTTTTAAATTAAATCAAAATACATATGACAACCTTGTCAAAGAGTCCATGGGCTTCGATTATGCTGTTTTTATCGGGGGAAAGGACGATATTGTAGTAAGGAGAGAGTCCGGCGTTCAGAAAACAGCTCCAAGAGATAATGTATATCTGGAGTTTGGTCTTTATGCGGGCGTTCTTTCTCCGGCGCGCAGTTATTTTCTGATTCATAAATCGTGTACGGTTTCTTCGGACTTGTTCGGAGTTACGGTGCTGAGCTACTCCAATAAAAAGGATGTAAAAAAATGCTGTGATCAGTTAATCGGAAAGATGGAGGAAGAGAACAGGATAAACAGAATAAAGCTTTTGCCGTCCACAAGCCTGGCGATAGGGTACTTTGAAAATTTTCTGAAAAATGCGGGGGAAGCTTTATTCCATTTAGAGTCCGTGGAGGTCGGCGGGAAAGTATACGATGTAAAAAAATACGAAAAGAGACTGGAAGTGATAATTCCTGATAATATTAACGAGGACTGGAAGTCATGGGCAGAAGTGTTCTATCAGAAGAACCATATGCAGGGGGTAACGCTGGACAGCAGAATAAAAAAAATCGGTGTTTCGCTGGATGTCAGCGCTCTGAAGGAAAAAAGAGTCCGTCTGGTAGATATCCCCCAGACCATCCGGGCGGCGCTTCAGTCCGTGGAACTGGTTCTTGGCAAGGATTATATCGGAAGCACAGAATTGCTTGAAACTGTAAAAAGAAAAGAAATCGATAATTTTGTTAAAACATTGGAAAATCTTATAAA
>VSNE01000171.1 GCA_009774155.1 Lachnospiraceae bacterium | reverse complement strand
TCTATAAACCATTTACATTTTTCTGATTTCTGTGAAACTTATTTCAACCGGCGTTTCACGGCCGAACAGATCGACATTAATCGTCACGCTTTGTTTATTCTCATTGATGGCCTGGATAACACCAACCGTGTCTTTCCATACGCCGCCAGTAACGACAACATCGTCACCCTCCGCAAAATCAATTTGTACGGATTCTGAATGAATTCCCAGCGGTCTCATCTCTTCGTCTGTAAGCGGAACTGGCTTGGAGCCCGGGCCAACAAAACCGGTTACACCTCTGGTATTACGAACCACATACCAGGTGTCGTCATTCATGATCATGTTAATCAGAACATAACCCGGAAACATCTTCTTCTGAACCTGGCGGCTTGCGCCGTCCTTCATTTCCACCACATCCTGCATTGGAACTCTGACTTCAAGAATCTGATCTTCAAGGTGTCTGTTTTCAATTGTTTTCTCAATGTTGGCCTTAACCTTGTTCTCATACCCGGAATAGGTATGAACTACATACCAGCTTGCCTCTGACATAAAATCACCTTTCCCTGAATTATAATGTTACCAGAATGTCAATCCCATAGGTCATGATCACATCCAGTATTTTAATAATGAGAGCCAAAGCAACAGAAGTACTGACTACCGCAATGGTTTGTTTCGTAAGTGATTTTTGATCTGGCCAGATAATTTTCTTAAATTCGGCTTTTACGCCTTTGAACCAGCTTGTCTTTGGGGTTTTCTTTGTTTCTCCCATTTTGTCACTTCCTTTACACGCCCGGGGCAGAATTACTTCGTTTCCTTATGAAGAGTATGTTTCTTGCAGAAACGGCAGTATTTCTTGGTTTCCATTCTGTCTGGATGAAGTTTTTTCTCTTTTGTCATGTTGTAGTTACGCTGCTTGCACTCCGTACATGCCAATGTGATCTTTACGCGCACAACCTTCCACCTCGCTTTTATACTTTTTTCTTTGGCGATCCTGCGAAAACCACCAATTTTTAGGCATAAAAAAAAAGCCTAAACTTCCATTCGCCAGTTAACTATAGCATAGGCTTATATAGGAAGTCAAGGACTTTTTTGTATCCGGCGGAGCCGTACACCGCGTTCGCTGTCTGATCATATTTTTAAAATCGCGGTCAGAACAGCCCACACATACGGAGCGCCATAGACATTCAGCTTTTTCGGTCCGGTCACCTCGTCCGGGTTTTTCATTATTTTTCTGTATGCCGCCTCAAAGGTGCTTCTTGTAATCGAACGCTCCCTGCGGCTGGCAAACAGTTCGCCGCCTTTTATATAGTAAGTAAAGGGCAGCCCCTTCTTTGTATAGAAGGTCTCTCCCTGATGTGCGGTAATCTCTGTCCAAAGAGCTTCTTCCGTAATGTTCTGCTGTTTCATGAGCCCTTTCCAATCTGGAATATAATCTTCCGAAACACCTTCAGCATGAAAAATACTGTCATGGCAAGAGACATCAGCTCCGCAATCGGAATCGCCCACCAAACCAGATTTACATCTCCAAGCTTTGCCAGTCCGTAGGCTACCGGAAGCAAAACAACAAGCTGCCTTGCCACAGATACAAACATACTGTAGACCGATTTTCCAAGCGCCTGAAACACACTCCCGCTGGCGATGCAGAAGCCCGCCAGAATAAAGCTCAGACTGATAATCTTAAGAGCAGGAATGCCAAGCTTTATCATTGTCTCCGATGCGCTGAACATCTGAAGCAGCGGCCCCGGAACCGTCTGAAACAGAATAAGTCCCAGAATCATAATGGTCACAGCATAAACAACACTGTGCTTTATGGCGCTGATAACCCTCTCCTTGTTCTTCGCCCCATAGTTAAAGGCAATAATCGGGATCACTCCGTTGTTCAGGCCGAAGACAGGCATAAATATAAAGCTCTGCAGCTTAAAATACACGCCGAAAACCGCCGTCGCCGTAGACGTAAAGGCTATCAGAATCCGGTTCATTCCATAGTTCATCACAGAACCGATGGCCTGCATAATGATAGACGGAACACCGATTCCATATATCTGCCCGATCACAGAACTGCTCGGCCGGAATCCCTTCATCTGAATCCGCACTTCGTAGTTCTTGCTCTGATTAAACCACACGGAAAGGATGCCCCCCACAATCTGCCCGATCACCGTTGCCGCAGCCGCGCCGGCCACCCCCATCTTCGGCAGCCCGAATAAGCCGAAAATCAGGATCGGGTCCATAATGATATTGACAACTGCGCCGATCCCCTGAGTAAACATCGTATAGACTGTCTTTCCTGTTGCCTGCAGGAGCCGTTCAAACATTACCTGCGTAAATATTCCAAAGGAAAGGCAGCAGCAGATAGTCAGATATTCCTTCCCATAAATTACAATCTCTTCAATATCTGTCTGGCTCCTGTAAAACGGCTCTATCAAAAACAGCCCGATTATCAAAAATGCCAGATAACTTAAAACAACCAGAAATACCGCATTTTCCGCAATCTTATTTACCTTTTCATAGTCTCCTTCCCCCAGCGAGCGGGCAAGCAGGGCATTTACGCCAACCGCTGTCCCCACCCCCACTGCAATCATCAGATTCTGGATAGGAAATGCCATAGATACGGCAGTCAGGGCGTTTTCATTAATCATTGCCACGAAAACACTGTCCACAATATTATATAATGCCTGTACCAGCATGGAAATCATAATAGGCAGCGACATAGATATAATCAGCTTATTCATAGGCATAATACCCATCTTGTTTTCTTCCATATTATTGTTTCCTCCTGTGTAAAATGTTATAAAAGGGTGCGTCTTTTTACGCACCCTTAACATCATAACATTACTGTGAAAAATATACAACTATGAAATCTTACTCTTTCCGCCTGCAGAAATATTGCTCCTTCCGCCCGCAGACGGATGGCTCTGGTTTAAACAACCGCCGGATATTCCGTTCGGAAGGTTAAACTGTCATATCAAGAGAGGCGCCCTCCACTGCTGCGTCAGCGGACGAAAAGGCTTCTGCCACCGCAGATACCGGAGCCGCCGCCCCGCCGCTTCCCGCCATCGCCGGAAGCTCAGAAGAGGAAGGAACGCTTCCTGCATCTCCCCCCGGAAGAAGACTGCCGTCTGCCGCTGCCGCCTTATGATCCTCTGCATTTTCTTTCATTGCATATTCCCGCTCTTCCCTGCGGCGCTTATTCCGCCTGCATTTCAGCTCATCCCTCAGTTCTTCGGCCTTTTGCTCCTCCATTTTCTTCTCTGCCTTTTCCCTCTGCTGCTCAAGCTGTTCTTCCTTTCCCAACTGTTTCAGCTTTTTGTACACACGTTTAAGGAGCTTTTCCATACGCCGGATCATCTTATTTGCTTTCTCTTTATCCTTGCCTTCACATAGCGCAGCCGACATCCTCAGATTAGCCAGTCCCCTCATTACCTTTGAAGAGACCTGATGCACATCAAGTTTTGTTTCCGCTCTGGCAAGCAGAGCCGCAAGCTCACCAACGGAGTCGTCCGGCAAAGAAGCCCTTACCTTTCCCGATGAAGGACTGCCTGCGGCCTGCCCCGATCCGGCTTTTGATAAACCGTTCTGTGCAGCCGCCTTCTGCATTTCCACCCCTGCCTCTGCTTCCTTTTCCCTCTCCTGCTGTGCGGTCCTGTATAAGCTGCCGCTGATTCCCTGCTGCCAGCTTCCCGCCGTAACCTTCATATAGATATCCCTCCTTTTGCGCAAAATTTTGTTTCATCCTATAATAAGTATATCGACCATGTTCCGGGAAAAAAAACAACATTTTGTAAATCTTAAGTTTTTGCATTTTTTATCATACTATCGTTATGCAGATAAAAATCTCATTGTATCGAAGATATCTATGTGATATTATTTACTGAAATTAAGATGATAAGGAAAAAGTAAATGACAGCGCAAAACAGAGAACAAAAATATCTGGACATATTATATGGGAGAAATTTGAAAATCGAAATACTTATGATTACATATTTGGGCTTTCTATGTGTTATAGGGCTATTGGGAACATCCTTTGCCTTCCTGCTTTTCTCTAACAGCAGCGACAAAGAATCTGCCTTAATGATAGCCTTCGTCCTTTTACTTCTTCTAAGTGTAATTATGCTTTTTATATATATGCTAGCAAAGCATTTCCAGCATTGCCGGAATGTAAAATCAGAATATCAGAATCTGACATCCTCGCAGAAATCAGAATTATTGTCGCTGGCGCAGGGGTACCGCAGCGGATCGGGTATCCGTTACAGTGAAAATTATATATACGGAACTATGAATTGTATTAAAAACTGCCGTTCTAAGCTCCCCAATATAGGCTGCTTTATGTATGTAAACATGACGGACGTTGCATGGTTCTTCAAGATTCAGGGAACCTTTGCCTATACCGGCAATCACAGCGCTGTGGTAAAGATATACAGACTGCCGCCGGAATTCTGCATCTGCACATACGGCGGCAAATGCTATAAAGGCGCGGGAGACGAATCATACCTTTCAAAGCTTTATGAGCTTCTAAAGGTTAAAAGTCCGGGCTGCAGATTCGGGTACCGCAGGGAATGGGAAAAAGAATTCAAAAACAGATAATTCATACAGCCTTCTGTCAATTTTATCTGCCCGCAATCCGGAGCAGCTCCGCAACCCTTGCGGCAGAGATTCCCTCCTGACGGGCATACTGCAGAATCCCTGTCAGCTCTTCTGTAATGTAG
The DNA here is from genome assembly GCA_009774155.1 of Lachnospiraceae bacterium. Taxonomy (GTDB): domain Bacteria; phylum Bacillota; class Clostridia; order Lachnospirales; family Lachnospiraceae; genus Hominiventricola. The sequence continues at coordinate 1,439 of VSNE01000171.1, read as the reverse complement.
CTTTCCGGATTCTCTTTTGTAATCTCAATAACAGTTGTAAATTTTGCGCGCAGCTTAGAAAACTCCTCCGGTCTTTCCGACGCAAGCTGCTGCCAGGGCATATCGCTGATCATAACCTCCTTGACTCCGGACTGATACAGAACTTCCTCCATCGCCTTTTTTTCCACTTCGGTAATCCCTTTTGGTACGCATACGGCGACCGGAGGCTTGAAAAAAGGCTTTTTTCCCCAGGCCTTGTAAAGCAGATGGGCAAACAAACACACGGATGCCACATAATCCGCAACCATCCCCTGCCGCAGGGGAGAGAGCACTTTGATGCCTCCGCTCTCCTTCCCTTCCATATATTCTGCTTCCGTTCCGAAAGCCACAATTTTTTTATCTTCCGCGTTAAACGCCACAAGAGATTTTTCCTTCAGCACCATTCCCCTGCCATGTAAATAGATTGCAATATCTGCAGGTTCAAACCTTATGTCATCCATCTGTTGTCAGTTCTCCTTTTTTCCATATTTACGGAAAATTCTAATACTCCCGGGAGCCTGTTGCGCCACGCTGATTTTGGTACTTTCCGGAATAAGGGTTTAAAACATTTCTTTCGGTCTTTGCAAAAATCAATTGCCCAATCTTATATCCCGCCTGCAGCTCTATTGCATACTTACTGGCATTAAAAAGCTCTAAAGTTATCTCTCCGGAAAATCCCGGCTCTACCCAGGCGGCATTTTGAATAAAAAGCCCCATTCGTCCAAGGGAGCTTCTTCCCTCCACAAAAGCCGCCAAATCTGTTGGCAGCGAAATATATTCCATGGAAGAAGCCAGTACAAACTGACCCGGAAGCAGTTCGTATTTCTCCTGAGTAAACGCTTTATAATTTACTCTGCTTCCCAGCTTAACAGGCTTGTTTTCCTCGCAGTCCAATACACAAAACGTATTGCCTAAACGAATGTCTATACTGGCAGGCTGTAACTGAGTTTCATCCATTGGTGTTACTATCAGTTTATTTTCATTCAGATATTCTATGATTTCGCCATCAGATAAAATCATATGTAATCTTGTATGATGTTTTATAGAAGCAAAAACAACATATTCCCTTTCTTTTCTTATTTTTGTGGTTTAATACATTCAGATACTGTGGACTTTTGAAAGGGAGGTACGACCTCACGATTTACTTGGACACTGATATTGCCAAACTCAACCATTTTGCTGCCGCTCTCTCTTCCGATGGCGAAATAATCATTGGATCGTTCAAATCCTCTAATGACTATGATAGCTTCTATCTGCTGCTTTCCTGTGCAGAACCGGTTCGCCCAATTACTTTTGTTTTTTTGACTTTTCGCCAAGAAGTAATAATAAATATATTATATGAGTTAAATATTGAAAGGTCAAGACTCTTGAAGGTGTCCGTTTTTTATTTAATCTGAAGAACATGTTACACTATCCACTTC
>VSNE01000170.1 GCA_009774155.1 Lachnospiraceae bacterium | reverse complement strand
CATGAAGTTTTGGTTATACTATAAATAGTAAAAGCAATCGACAATAAAAAATCTCCAAAATCGACAGCAGGATTTTACATATCAAACTCTTATCAGAGGAATTTCACTTCCCATAGACACAGAATTTTTTACGCCCTCATGCGTTTGAAACCTTAAATGCAACGGAAGTATGTTCCATTATCAGAGATACAAATATAGCATCTCAAAATGTAGCCATAAGAAATGGAATGTCAATGACAGATACATGGATAAAGCATTACAGAGGTGTAGATATGCTGCATTATCGTTATGTGGTTTTCCGATAAATTCCAGTTTGTATAGAAAAGGGTGATGAGAAAAGATATAAAAACAGAGTTCATTTTTTAACCGACTGATAAATGAAGCTCTGTTTTTATTGCTATTTCTGTCATATATGGGATTGTATTAGGAAATAAAATCAATCCAGACGAAAATTTTTCTTTACTTCTGTATCAAATGATGACAGTCTTGACTGGAAGGACTACGGCGCCGATGCCATTGTTTCCAAAGTTCTGGATCATACGCATCTGGGAAACGGTTCCATCATACTTATGCATAACGGCGCCAAATATACAAAAGACGCCCTGGAGAGAGTCATAACCGGACTCCAGGAAAAGGGCTACGAGATTGTCCCTGTTTCCGAACTGATCTATAAAGAAAATTATAACATGGATCACGAAGGCCGCCAGTTTATGAATGAGACCTAAATGCCATTCTGCCGCAATTCAGCCATGCACAATAATTTCTGCATGGCTGAATCATATGCACAGATACCGCTTGCAGCGTCACACCCCGGCACCCATTTTTTATAAGCCTCTTTCCATATAAAGCCGTTCCTGTTTTATTGAACCGCCATAACCTTCAGGTAATCCTCTGACTTATCACGCATCATATGCAGTCCTTCATCCAGATGCTCCAGCGTAAATCTGTGAGATATCAGCCTTTCCGGCGCAATCCGTCCCTGCTCTAACAGCTCAAGTGCGTACTGCCAGTCGGTACTTTCTCCCTCCTTTTTACTCAGGCTGCTGAAAAACGAAGAGTTCCATGTGCCTGTCACCTTAAGCTGGTTCCTCAGAATCCTCCAATAAGTTTGCTGATCCAGCCTCATATCTGTATCAGGATTTCCCACCAGACATACCGAGCCGCCCGGCGCCGCCAGATTTACCGCCTGTGCGACTGTCTCATTTTTGCCGACACATTCAAAAAATACATCCGCTCCCGCACCGTCCGTGCGCAGATCCGTCCATGTCTTAATGTCCTCCCGCCTGCTGTCGCAAAACTGATCCTCCGGTAATCCCAATGCAAGTATTTTTTCTCTCTGGTAATCCTTATTTCCAATGGCAAAAACCTTTTTTACTCCTCGTTCCAGAAGGAACATAAGCAGAAGCTCCCCGATTGTGCCAAGTCCGCATATCACAACCGTATCTGTCTGCGCTATCGAAACCCTCCTCATGGCATGGACTGCTACGGCCATAGGTTCCAGCATAGCAGCCTGCTCAAAGGTCACATTCTGCGGCAGCTCAATCAGATTCCGGGCCGGAACAGCGGCATATTCTGCAAACCCGCCGTCCCTCCTGGAGCCTAAATAGCTGTATTGTCTGCACATCTCATACTGCTCTTTCCTGCAGGCAATACATGAACCACAGGGGAGCAGCGGAAATATTCCCACACGCTTGTTCAGCCAGCCTCTGTCTGCTCTGCTTCCGGTCTCCACCACTTTCCCGGAAAACTCATGTCCCGGTATCAAAGGCATCCTGTGCGCACCGCTGCGATAGATGCGGGGAATATCCGATCCGCAGATTCCGACAGCCTTCACGGACACAAGAACCTCGTTTTCGCTTATCTGCGGCTTATCCGTCTCTTCATACCGGATACTGCCGACGTCATGTAATATCCACGCTTTCATAGCATGTTTCCCCTCTCTTTGACTATACCGCAGAACCTGTTCAAATCCGCCTGTGTCGTAATCTTAAAATTATTCTCGTCACCCGCTATCATAGCAATGTCCATGCCTGCCATAACTGCAGGTTCGGTAGATCCGTTAATTTTCAGAATCCTGTCCGGCAGAAGCCGTCTGTTCGCTTCCAGATATTTTCCCAGCACAAAGCTTTCCGGCGCCTGACCGGAAAAAATCTTGCTTCTATCCATTAAGGAAAAGACCCTCTTACCATCCTCACTCATATAAACCGTATCCTTCATCGGAAGGACGGGCAGAATCCCGTCATGGCCTTCTATTTCCGTCAGGCAGGCAGTAATCTGCTCATCCGACAGCATAGGCCTGGCAGCGTCATGTATCAATACAACATCTTCTGCCTCCGCATAACAACTGATATCCTCCAGTCCGTTCAGAATTGACATCTGCCGGTTTGCACCCGGTTGTGAAAAGCCCCGGAACTTCTTTGTCCTGTCGGCTTCTTTTATCCAGATCTTCAAGTCCTTCTGCCACTTTTGATCTGCCACTATCGTAATAGCATCTATCTGAGCATGAGCAGAGATTTTCTCTATACAATAAGAAATGATTGGCTTACCCTGAACACTGATATATTGCTTTGGAACACCGGCGCCCAGTCTCACGCCTGTTCCTCCCGATAAAATAAGCGCTATATTCATTTATCCGCTCCTAAAATTTTCATCTACTCTAATCTTCCATCCTCCACCTGAACCGCGGATTTTCCTTTTCCGCCTGACTCAGCATTTTTGTCAGAGCGCTCACATAATTTCCCAGATGCTCCTCCAGCTTCTGCTTATGGACAATCAGAATTTCCGTCTCCTCCTGACTGTCCGTCAGACAATCATACAATGCATCCAGATTTCCTCCGTACCAGTCCGGAAAATCCAACGCTTCCGACACAGCCCGGTGCAGAGCCTTCCCGCTGTCCAAAAGCTTTCCATCCAGAATACAGACTTTCATTACTCCTCCTCCCCGTATAGAAGCTCAAAGGATTCGTAATGATCCTCTGTATAGTAAATCAGCCCGTCATTGGAAAACACAATTCTCTTTGCACCGCGCTTATCCGTCCCTAAAGTATCAATATCACATTCTGTGTAAGTACGTCCTTCCTTCTCCGGAAGCAGCCCTTCATAATTGCCGAAACGGTTTCCTCCAATACACATTCCCGGCGCATAAGGTTCCAGCGATCCCCCGGACCATCCCAGCTTCTCCGCCTCTTTCTTCGTGATAAAATTGTCCGGCAGATGCCCATATAAATAAAGATACAGCGACACATCCTCTTTTGACGTATAAGTCCCGTCCTCCGAAAGCATGTCCTCTGTATTTTCTGATTCCGCCTGGGCCGCATCTGTCTCCAATCCTGACTCATCGGCAGACTCTTCTTCCGAAACCTCTATCCCGGTTCCCCTTTCAGGCTCCTCCTCCAAAGTTTCAGGCCCGGTCTCGTTTTCGGGCTCCTCCTCCGGCGCCTCTGCCGTCCTTCCGCTGACAGCTTCTTCCGGGATGCCCGGTTCAGCCTTCTGCGTGCTTCCACAGGCAGCTAACGTGAACGCCAGCAAAAACGCCAGCAAAAAATGTATATATTTCCTCATATTTACATACCTCCTGTCCTATATATTATCCGGTTTCCGCAGACTATGCAAGAGCATCGGAATATAATAGGGTATGCAAAACATCACCGGCATAATATATCTCATCTGATAGTTAAAGGTGGGCGCCGCCACACACACCAGCAGCGCCATAAGAAGAGGCGCCAGGGCCAGCAGATATTTTTTTCTTCCTGAACCAATCCAGACCACTGTCAGAATAATCGTCATCCAGGAGACAAACCCGGCATTTTCAAACCAGTTCACAATCGGAACCCGGGATAAAAACTTAGCCGCCCTCTCCATCACCTGGCGTACTCCCGCCAGACGGGCCGGCTGCACAATCTCCCAGCGGATCTCCTGACCTTCTATATTGGAGGTCATCATATAATTATGAGCATATCCCTCCTGATAAAACCATCCGTACGCATTGTTCATCGTTGCTTCCACTGCATTCCAGGGATGTTTTAAAAGCTGCCGGAACCATAAGCCGAAATAAGCTGTCAAATCCTCCGCTGTTTCCGCATGATATGTGTATTTTACAGGATCAGATGTAATCGGATCATACAGCTCGGCCAAGTGTTCGTAGTCCAGAACCCGGGAAATAATCTCCTCTTCCTCCTCCGACAGCTCATATCCGTAATCCCGCACATAACGGGCTGTCTGCTGGAACGGAATGGAGAGCGCTTCCTTCGGCCCGTTGTCCGCCACGCCAAAAGCAGGAAGCAAAAGCTTTTGATAACCCGCAAAAAGAAGCACCGGAGCAAGGACTGCCGCCAGAATATTCCGGCACTTTCTGCGGTTCTCTTTCCATAAAAGCCGCCAGGCATAGATTCCCATAGAAACTCCGGCTGCGAGGATAAGGTAAAATCCTTCGTTCCGGTTGCATGCAACCCCCATAGAGGCAAGAATCATCCCGGAAATCTGCCGTCCGGAAAATCCTTCCTCTGTATGGAGCGTCCGCACCAGCTCATAAAGCTGAAGAACAAGAAAAATCACACATGCGGCATATGGTATATCCTTCTCCACAATCGTCGCTTCCATCGGAAAAAACTGTACCGCGCAGATTATGGCAAGCGCCAGATACCGAAACCTGTAAGGAGTCCTCCAGCGCTTCATCAGTACAAACCCATAAGAAAAGGCCGACATAAGCAGCGAAAGCTGCAGCAGCAGATTCAGGAAAAATCCAAATGTATAGGAATGAATCAGATTTCCAAGCTCCATAATCAGACTTAATACTACTGTGTGCAGCGGAGGGTAATAATTATTAATCTCATTCCAGTAGTATTGCCGCATTTCCGCCAGCGTCTCAGGCATGGCTGCCCCCGGAAACTTGGCAATGATATACGGAAGCCAGAACAGCAAAATAATAAGAAACGGTCCCCAAAAGGCATGCTCTTCCAATATCCGCTCCGTCATTCTCCCGGCCCGCTCTTCTTTATACTCCGTATAGGTGAAAATTCTGCAGATGAAAAGCATATAGCAGCGGGCAAACAGAACATAAAACCCGGCCGCCGTCACAGATGAAACCGCTGTATGAAAAATATCCATAAAAACCAAATCCCAGGAATTGGTATAGCGGAAGCTGTATCCAAATACAAGAAAAAACGCAGTCAATGCAGCCGGTATCCGGTATGCCCATCTGGGAATGCCGCAATCCCAGTTCTCTTCTGTTTTTAGAAAGAAGCTAAAAATTAAGAAGGCCAGAATCGCATCCCGATAAGAAAAAACCGGGAGCAAATATTCCAGCTTCTTAATGTTTCCTGCCACAAGATTCCAGAAACCTCCGGCTGCAGCCTCTGCACTGATACTGCTTAAATCCTGACTTAAAACCGCCATCATTGCAAAGCAGGCAAGCGCTGCATAGATCCAGTTTTTCTTTGAACGTATCCTTTCCTTTAACAATTAACATCATCCTCTTTTCCAAATCCCTATTATCTTATCCATTATTTATAAATCAACTGTAAACTTTTTGCAAAATTCACTTTCGGTCCGGAATTTATGCTTTGTTTATATACAGTTCATATAATAAAAATTATTTTAGAAAACGGAAAGAGAAAAATGAGTCGAAAAGTACGTCTATCAGCCCTTTTATTTATTTCTTTTGTGCTGCTTTTGCTGTGTACGCATTTTCACCTGGAGGCTGCAAGCCTGCGCCTTCCGGCGGCATCGGTCAACCATACATTGCAGGACCCCTGGAGCGATAAAATTTTTGAAAGCCGTAGGTTTTCCAATCTGGTAGTCTCAATCCACGCAGACGAGAGAGAGCTTTATTCAGAGGAGCAGGGAATCCTGACCTCCCAATACATGCTGCAGGGAAAAGAAGGGGAGCGCGCAATCCGTATTTTTGTATATGATTCAGACGGTGTTCCTTTAATTGCACAGAATGCAGGAATCCGCGTCAGCGGCGCAACCTCCAGAAGCGCTGCCAGAAAGTCCTTCCGCGTTATTGCAAGAAAGGATTATGACGAAAACTTTTCCAAGTTTACCTAGTGTCTGCTGATTAAGCAAAAATTAGCAAATTCCAGTTCTCATATCTACTCCTAGATTGGAACAGATATAAAAGA
>VSNE01000017.1 GCA_009774155.1 Lachnospiraceae bacterium | reverse complement strand
CTCATGTTCCGGCGGATTCAGAGCTTCCTGCAGCGCCAGGTTCAGATTGGTTGCCCCCGCCTCCCCCCGCTGCTTTGGAGTCAGTACCTGTATCTGGGCAGGCTCCACATGATAATACTTTGGGAGCTTTGTCTTAACCAGCTCCACAATCTGCGCGGCAGCACTTTCTGCATCTTCATTTTCCATAAAGAAAAAATCTGTGTCTTTACCGTTGGAAATATCCGGCATCCGTCCTTCATTAATACGGTGGGCATTCATAATAATACGGCTTGCCTGCGCCTGACGGAAAATCCTTGTCAGCCTGATTACCGGAAAGCTCCCGGAATCTATTATATCACGAAGTACATTTCCTGCTCCTACCGACGGAAGCTGGTCAATATCTCCTACCATAATCAGCCGCATCGTTGCAGGTATTGCTTTCAGCAATGAGTTCATAAGGATAATGTCAATCATGGAACACTCGTCTACAATCAGTACATCTCCCTCCAGAGGATTTTCCTCATTTTTCTGATAGCCTTCCGGCGGCCTGCACTCCAATAATCTGTGAATCGTCTTTGCCTCCAGTCCTGTTGCTTCCGTCATTCTCTTCGCTGCGCGCCCTGTGGGCGCTGCAAGAAGAATTTTAAGTCCATACGCCTTGTACGCAGAAATAATTCCCTGAGTGGTCGTTGTTTTTCCTGTGCCGGGCCCCCCTGTCAGCACCATCACCTTTTCTGCCGCTGCCTGCCGGATAGCGTCCGCCTGAATCTCATCATAGGTCATACCGACCTTTTTCTGGATAGCCTCTATATCTACTGACAGCTTCTTATTTCCTGTTTTTTCTCTTGCCTCCATCAGCTTTGTATAGAGCCTGTCGCCTGCAGGCGATGCGGCAAGCCTCTTTAACTTCCCGGCCACGCCGACCTCTGCATAATAAAACGGCGGCAGATAAACCGGTGTGACAGAATTTCCCTCCTCATCGCTCTTTACAATATCCTTCTCCTGAATCAGCTCCTTCTTTGAAAGCATATCGTCTATGGTCATGACAATGGTTTCAGGAGCCGCTTCCAAAATCTCTGAAGCCCTGCGGATTAGCTGCTGCTTTTGGGCATAAACATGTCCGTCGTCCGAAAGCTCCGACAGCGTATACATCAGACCGCTGCGAAGCCGCACATAGGATTCTTTTTCAAATCCGAGTTTCCCGGCAATCTGGTCGGCGGTCTTAAATCCGATTCCCCAGATTTCATCTGCAAGCTTATACGGATTTTCCTTCATCACGGTTATACTGCCATTGCCATATTGCTTATATATTTTTGCGGCAAAGGAAGAGCTGACCTGATGCTCCTGAAGAAAAAGCATAATGTTCTTGATTTCTTTCTGCCTCTCCCATGACTGAGCTATCATCTGCACCCTTTTTCTGCCAATCCCCTCAACTTCTATAAGAAGCTCCACATTGTCTTCAATCACAGCAAAGGTATCCGCCCCGTATTTCTGTACGATACGCTTTGCAAACTTCGGCCCGACGCCTTTAATTAATCCGGAACCCAGATATTTTTCCATACCATAGACCGTGGCAGGTAAGGTTTCCTCCCAGCTTTCGGCTGAAAACTGTCTGCCGTACTTGGCGTCCACCTTCCAATCCCCCTCTGCCAGAAGAACGGAACCCACATTGGCATCGAGCAGATTACCTACTACCGGCACCAGATCACTGCAGCCTTTTACCCTGCATTTTAATACGGAATATCCGTTTTCCGGGTTCTGATATGTAATTCTCTCTACCACACAACGGATTTTGACCACCGCGGCATTCTCCATTTCTTTCAGACTTATCTATTTGCTGCTCTTCATACACTCCAGATCATATCGGCAGACCGCTCGGAAATTCTCCATTGCTCCTGCAGATACATATTCCCCGGCAACTTGCTTTACCCTTTCATATGCCAGTTCATTATAATGAAAAAAATCCTCCGTAGCCTTTTCCAGATAAACGTGATATCCGCAGCGCATACGGTTGCCCTCCGGCGAAAAGGCATCCTCCAGCACTTCCTCTCCGATTTCCCCCGGCGCTCCCGCATCAAATACTCCCGGCATCATGATTCCGTCATTTTCCGCATCCTTACTCTTTTCCACAGAAAGCTCCATTGAAAGCCTTCCGTTTTTATGATATTCGTATTTGATATCCGGAAATATTTTGCCAAAGCTGTCCGTAAGATCTTTTTCCGTGTCTTTTTTTACATATTGTGCCTCTGCCAGCGCCGTCTGAAGCACATGCCATTCATCGTCTGTAAATAAAGGCCTTCCGCTGATACCGCAGAGCAGGTCCAGTATCTGCCTTGAGCAGCAGGCAAAGCATTCCGTATTATCCCGTTTTACCGCGTCATCCAGTTTACTCTTCTCAGAAGACTTCATTGCATAGGCAATATCATAACAGCAAATATCAGGAACGGTTCCCACATTCGCATGTCCAATGGAAGGAAGCTCTCTCAATGCAATTCTCTCCGGAACAGGAACCGCCTCGGATTCTGCCGCCTTGCTGTAAGCCTTCTGAATAACGGCTTCGTTTTCATATCCATGAAAGCCTGAAAAATGACAATGCGCATACGTGTCCGCATAAGTATGAAGCGCCATGCCCAAACGCATCAGACTCTTCTTCTCTCTGTTTTTCCCCGCATCTTCTGCCGCTTCCTGCAGAATCTTATGAATCAGCAGTCCCCTTTTCTCCCCTGCGCTGACACAGCGGTACTCCATCCGTGAAAAGCCAGGGACATTCTCTATTTCATTAAGAGTTTTAGGCGGTATAAAATGAAAGGGAACAAGGGTGTGCCTCTGATATCCGTGGGAAACCGATTTTATCATGTTGATCCCTGTAGGACAAGGGAGAAAATTCCAGGCCCCGTCCTTCCGTTCTTCCACCAGATTGTTTGCAATGAAAAAGACAGGCGGAGTCTCCTTGACGATAACTCTGTTTGAAAGAAGAAAGTCATCCACCATCTGTGAATAATGCGCAATGATCTGCGCCTCTTCCTCCTCCAGTCCCGCCTTCGACGCCAATGTCTTTATCGTATAGTAATGATAACTGATATTCATATGAGTCCCCCTTCCATTCCCCGCTTATATTGTCGGCCTTTATAGGATATTCTAACATCAAAAGTCCTCTCCTTCAATGAAAACAAGGGTATTTTTACTGGCCGGAACCGATTCTTTATGAAAAAACATTGTATAATTCCTCCCATATTTCAAATACTATGACCATGATAAAACAAAATTTTTTTCGCTGCGGACTCATAGGCTGGGCAATGGAAATTCTCTGGACCGGCCTGCACGCCTTTCGGGTAAGGAACTTAAAGCTAATCGGGAAATCTTCCCTCTGGATGTTTCCAATCTACGGCTGCGCCGCCTTTCTTGCGCCTGTAATGCGCCGGATGAAGGGAGCGCATGTCCTTAAAAGAGGACTGGTCTACATGCTCTGTATTTTCTCCGGGGAATATATAAGCGGAATCCTGCTGAAGAGCAGAAATCTATGTCCATGGGATTACAGCAAAAGTCCTTACCAGCTTCAGGGCATTATCAGACTGGATTATGCCCCGGTCTGGTTTCTGGTAGGACTTTTATATGAACGGGTTCTTACCAGGTAAATAGCTGCTTCTGGGAAATCCCCAAAAGATTTCTCAGAAACAAGTTGAATTTTCCCCTTATATCGTGTATGCTATATAGTTAGGAACTCAGAGAAAGATATGCCTTATTTTCTTTCTCCCAATCACAAGATTGCAAAATAGGAGGTATTTATGAGACATCTGATGAGTCCTCTGGACTTCAGTGTCGAAGAACTGGATCAGCTTTTGGATCTGGCAAACGATATTGAGAAGCACCCGGAAAAGTATGCGCATGCATGTGATGGAAAAAAGCTCGCCACCTTATTCTATGAGCCAAGTACCAGAACCCGTCTCAGTTTTGAAGCTGCCATGATGAATCTCGGCGGCAATATTTTTGGTTTTTCTTCCGCAGCAAGCAGCTCTGCTGCAAAAGGCGAAAGTGTTTCCGATACAATTCGTATGATTTCCTGTTACGCTGATATCTGTGCTATGCGCCATCCGAAAGAAGGTGCGCCCATGGTAGCCAGCGCTGTTTCTTCCATTCCTGTTATCAACGCTGGCGACGGCGGACATCAGCATCCCACCCAGACATTAACCGATCTTCTTACTATCCGTTCCCTGAAGGGACGGCTTAATCATCTTGTCATCGGTCTGTGCGGCGATCTGAAGTTCGGACGTACTGTCCATTCTCTTGTCCGCGCTCTGGCGCGCTATGAGAACGTAACCTTTGTCTTTATCTCTCCGGAGGAGCTGAAGATCCCAAGTTATATCAAAGAGGACGTTTTGGAGAGCAGCCACATCCCGTACAAGGAAGTAGAACGCATTGAGGATGTGATGCCGGTTCTGGATATTCTTTATATGACCCGGGTACAGAGAGAGCGTTTTTTCAATGAAGAAGATTATGTACGTCTGAAAAACTTCTACATATTGAATAACAAAAAGATGAAGCTTGCAAAAGAGGATATGATTGTCATGCATCCGCTTCCCCGCGTGAACGAGATCTCCGTGGAGGTGGACAAAGATCCCCGGGCAGCTTATTTTCGTCAGGTGCAGTACGGCGTCTATGTGCGCATGGCTCTGATTCTCACACTTCTGGAGGTGAAAGTATGTTAAATATCGGCGGACTTCAGGAAGGCTTTGTGCTGGATCATATCGAGGCCGGAAGAAGCATGGAAATTTACCAGTATCTGAGTCTGGATAAATTTGACGGCTGTGTGGCCATCATCAAAAATGCCCGCAGCAATAAGATGGGAAAAAAGGATATTATCAAGATCGAATGTCCGATTGATCAGATTGATCTGGATGTCCTGGGCTTTATCGACCATAAGATCACGGTCAATATCATCCAGAATGACTGTATTGTTGAAAAGAAGCGGCTCTCTCTGCCAAAGGAAATCAAAAATGTTGCGAAATGCAGAAATCCCCGCTGTATCACGTCCATTGAACAGGAGCTGGATCACATCTTCGTTCTGACGGACCCCGTCAAGGAGATTTACCGCTGTAAATATTGTGAGGAAAAATACAGAAGAAAAAAGAAATAAAATAAGGAATAAAATTTATTCCGGCGCGGCGGTGTAAGACTGCCGCGCCGGCAGAAGGTCATCTTCTATTCTTCCTCCGGTTCTGTTTCTTTTATTCTCTGTTTCTTCAGCCGATCGTGCACCCATTCCCGCACTAACTGATAGAAAAATGCAAACACGGGCACCCCCATAACCATTCCGACCACTCCAAAAAGGCCGCCGAACAGAAGAATTGCGAACAGCACCCAAAAGCTGTTCAGATTGGTCGTATTTCCAAGAATCTTCGGCCCCAGAATATTGCCGTCAAACTGCTGCAGCACCAGGACAAAGATAATAAAATAAACACATTGAATCGGACTGACCATCAAAATCAGTATGGCAGTGGGAATCGCCCCGATAAACGGTCCGAAAAACGGAATGATGTTCGTCACGCCGATCACTACGCTGACCAACGCTGCATAGGGCATCTCCGTAATGCTGGTAAAGCCCATACAGATCAGGCCGATGATCAGAGAATCCAGAAGCTTTCCTTTTATAAATCCTCCCAGATAGGTATTGATAATATGCGCCTCCCGGATGATCCATTCGGCAATCTGTTCCTTCTCCGGACTCAGATCCTTTTTTACCGGAAATACGGCATAGATAACCATTTTGGCCTGATAGCAGAACATTTTGCGGTTGTTCATCAGATAGACAGCCACAATCAGCCCGAGAATCAGATCCTTTGCCACCTTTATGAGCGTCCATAGGCTGGTGGATACCCCGCTGATGATATTATTGATATTCGGCAGGAGGTTCGTCTTTGCAAAGTCCTGGGCGCTGATCATAATGTCCTCCGAATATTGCTCCACATAATTCAAAAGAACCGGGTTATCTGCCACCAGCTCCTCAATCCAGAGACTGATGGTCTGTATATATTCCGGCATTGCATCTACCAGAATCAGAATACTGCTGATCACCTGCGGAACCACCATGGCAATCAGCGTATAGATAACCAGACAGAACAAAAGCAGGCTGACCAGAATGCTTAAGCCCGCAAACAGCCTTTTATATCGCTTTGCCTTTTCCTCCGGCATCTTATAAAGCTTCGCCGTCTCTTCCATATGACGCTCAAACCAGTTGCTGACAGGGGTCAGCAGATAGGCAATCACTGCTCCGAATGCAAACGGCCTCAGAATCCCAAAAAGAATACCGATATAAAATCTCAGCTCTTTAAACCGGAAAACTACAAAAAAGAACAAAATACACATGGCAATCGTCAGAAATGCCGCCAACCCTTTATGATAGTAATCCTTCCAGTTTTCTTTCATAGTTCCATCTCGTCCTTTTGTAAAAATTTTCCAATCCTATTATTGCCTGATGACCGGAATCTATACTTATTATAGTACAGCGCCTTTCGTTTTTAAAGTTAAATATTGCTAAAATATTACTGCTGAAGATAGCTGTTGATCTCTCTTTGCAGAATCTTCAGACTACTGTCCACAGTCTTGTCATTCTCCATAATTTTGCTGATCTCATTATCTGACAGCGCCTTCGCCTGTTCATATTTCTTAAACTGCGGCTCTATCTGCCCTTCCTCAATAACTCTCCCCAGCAGATTTCCGCTGATCACCGTGTCTCCCTCTTCCATATCCTCCTGCACAATGCTCTCCACCTCACGGGACTGAGTTACGGCTTTTAAGACCGACGCCCCCTGGGAATACCGGAATATCTCGGTCTGAATGGCTTCGTCATAGGTAAGAAGCTTTAAAAACTCCCATGCCAGCTCTTCCTCCTTCGTGCTGGCGCTGATTCCCATCAGAAGCGTATCCACCTGGGACAGGTTCTCTCCCTGGCTTCCTGAAGGCATTGTAATGCAGTCCCACCGGAAATTTGCATATCGCTTAATTTTATAAGGATAGGTCTTATATGTCCGGTACTCCGCAAAGGTCAGAGGCATAAAAGCCACATTTCCTCCGTTAAAGTCCTCCCGCACCACCTTCTGCCCCTGATACAGTTCATTTAGCTGCCGGATATATTTCACCGACTCCACAATCCTGTCATCGGTAAAATAGCATTCCGAGCCGTCTGCCTGGAAAACCTCTCCTCCGTTGGAGCAGACCGCATCCATCCAGTCGTAATTATAGATTCCGAATTGATCCAATATGCCGTCTCCGTCCACATCCTTTGTCACTCTCTGACAAATATCATACATTTTTTCCCAGGTCCAGTCCTGATCCGGCATCTCGATTCCTTCCTTGGTCAGCAGCGTCTTGTTTACGAACATCAGAGTCGGCACGGTCTCATAAGGCAGGGCATACTGAACTCCTCCGTACTGTCCGGTTCTGAATGCGCTGGAAAAATATTTTTCCTTATCAAAATCCGGGTCCTGCGCCATCAGCTCGTCCAGATTCTTCATGACTCCCAGGGAGGAGAACTGATTAAAATCTGTTCCCAGCACCATAAAAACATCCGGCTCCTTCCCCGCCAGAAGCTTTCTGGAAAACCATTCAGAATAATCCGCCTTCCTCACTCCGCTGTAATAATGAATCCGTACTCCCGGATGCTCTTTCTCAAAACGCTCAATCGCCTCGTCAATGATAATAAAGCTGTTGGCATTCGCCACATCCCAATTGCTTCCGGTAAACATTCCGAATTCCAAAACCACCTCTTTTTTCCGAATCCTTAGTTCCGGCAGAAGGACCCCGGCCAGCAGAAGAAAAACGGCTGCCCCTGCCAGCATTTTCTTATATAAAGGCCTCATTCTCACTCATCCCTCACATGCTTGGACGCATTCGTCTGAACGGCCCAAATGGCCAGCTGGGTACGGTCTCTCAGATCCAGTTTATTCAGAATCGTGGTCAGATAATTCCGTCCGGGACCGTCGGAAAGCCTTAAGGTTTCTGCGATTTCCTTATTTGCCGCTCCTGTTTCCACCTGGGCAATAATCTTCCATTCTGTCTTTGTCAGCTCTTCCACGCCTTTATTTCCCACCGGAATGGTATAATCCGCCTGGGCCATCCTGGAAAAAAGCCGGAGTACCTTTGTGGCGATATCCGGATTAATCATAGCCCGTCCGCTGTATACGGTTTTGACCGCGTTCTCCAGCTCATCCATCGAAACGCCCTTCAGCAGATAGCCGCTTGCTCCGAATTTCAGCGCATTGTACACATATTCATCATCATCGAAGGTCGTCAGTATAATAATCTTAATCTGCGGATAATTTTCCTTAATAATCTTCGTACACTGTACTCCGTCCATCTTCGGCATCCGGATATCCATCAGAACCACATCCGGTTTCTGCTTCCGGATGCACTGAATCACCTGCTGCCCGTCCGCTGCCACATCACTGACTTCGATCCCCTCTTTGCTGTTCAGCACAATCTGAAGACTCTGCCGGATCAGCTCCTGATCATCTGCAATCAACACTTTAATCATACATCTCACCCCATCTGATTGGTATACGCGCAGTTACGGTAAAGCCATGCTGCCCGGCAAACGTAACTGTTCCTCTGAGCATCTCAATCCGCTCCTTGATATGTTTCGTTCCAAAGCCGCTTTTTATCTCATCGCATCCAATACCGTTGTCTTTGATAATCAAAAGAATCTCCCCGTCTATCTTTTTCAGTGTAATCCAGATCTTTTCCGCCTTCCCATGCCGGACCGCGTTGGTAATGCTTTCCTGAATCACACGGTAGATGGCATTCTCCTCATCCTCGTCAAATTTCAGGTGTTTCTCGTCTGTCTCAAAATAAATCTGAACGTCCGACACCTGACTCATATCCGTCACCATTTTGCGGATTGCCACCTCCAGGCTCAGCCGTTCCAGAGAATCCGGCCGAAGCTCATTGACCGAACGCCTGATATCCCTGATTCCCTCCCGGCTGACCTTTGAGAGAAGTAAAAGCTGCTTCTTCGTCTGCTCCGGAGAAGCGTCTATTAAAGTCAGACACGCATCCAGGCCGGTGGCAATTCCTGTCAGAGTATGCCCCAGAGTATCATGAATCTCTCTGGCAAGCCGGTTCCGTTCCCTTGTCTGCGCCATTCTCTCCGACATATCCGCATATTCCTTCAGCTGTTCATTGGCGGTCTGAAGCTCGTGGTACAGAAGATTTACCTCCTCAATCGTACCTCTCTGGGCATTGATCACATATACGCAGTATACAATAAACAGGATAATATTCAAAGACAGCATAATATTATAGATGCTGAACAAATACTGCTGGGTATTAAAGGAGTAATATCGTATATAATCATCAATATTATAAAGCGGCATATAGATGGATAAAAGCTCGTAGTCCGCCACCAGGTATCCGATAATTGCCAGAACCACGAAAAGCAGCTTCACCTTTCCGTCCTTTACATAGGCAATCACATTGGCAAACACCAGAAGCAGAAGCCCGTTATAGTTAAAGTCAAGCTGGTAAATAGCGGCGCTGCATATGAGCATATCCAGAATCAAAGTAATAACCACCCATTTATTCTGCAGCTCTTTTCTGAACTGCCGCACGGTAAAGGTCGCAACCAGCGTTCCCATCAAGGCCATGCAGATAATCA
The DNA here is from genome assembly GCA_009774155.1 of Lachnospiraceae bacterium. Lineage (GTDB taxonomy): Bacteria > Bacillota > Clostridia > Lachnospirales > Lachnospiraceae > Hominiventricola. Next base: position 9,129 of record VSNE01000017.1, on the reverse strand, counting down.
GGTTAGTCTGAGGATTTTCCGGGATTGTGACCACCTCATCCAGAAAGGCTCTCGCATGATAATGATCCAGAATCCGTCCGGTCGTCACATATATAAACACGCAAATCAGGGTAACTGCCGCAAAATTCAGCGCAAGCATGGCGCCCTGGAATAATGTCACATAACGGTCTTTCCTGTCGTTCATATTCCCCTCCCGTTACTGCCATCCGTTAATTTCATAGTCACTCAGGTTTTCTTTTGTAATCATATACGGCTCAATGCTGATATAGGACTCCACCTTTTTCCCGCTCAGATAATCATAGGCGGTCTCTGCCGCCACCTTGCCAATTGTTTTTGGACTCTGGGCGCTGGTGCCGGACACATACCCAAGCTCCAGCATAGTTTTAAAATCCGGAGAACCGTCGATTCCGTAGATCAGAATCCCTTCCTTCCGGTACTGCTGAAGAGTTGCCAGCGCTCCCAGGGCAGTAGGGTCATTTCCTCCCAGCACTACGTCAAACGCAATGTTTTTCTTCAGAAAGTCCGTCATAACCTCGGCAGATACCTCAAACTCCCCGGCTCCGATTCCGGTATATACGACCTCATAATTATTATTTCCCTCAATGGTGTCTAAAAATCCCCGCACCCGGTTCATGATGGAGGTTTGAATGGGATTCCCGATAATCACGATTCTGGCGCTGTCCATCCGCCGCATCATCTCCTCTGCGCAGAGCACGCCGGCCAGATAGTTGTCTGTCTCCACAATAGATACTACATATTCCGTATCCTTCACTACCGTATCAACGTCAATCACCACAACCCCTGCTTCCCTGCATACCTCCAGCGCCGGCTTTACCTTTTCCCAATCCACCGGATTTAAAAACAAAACCTCGATCCCCTCCTCAATCATCTCCTGAATCTGGGCGTTCTGCTTTTCCTGATCCTGGCATGGGTCCCGGGATATCAGAATATCCCCGTTCCCCTCTACCACCTCCTCAATGGCCTCATGGAGCACATCGAAGTAAGGATTATTCCTTGTCATATAGGTAGCTCCAAACAGCCTTGGAGAATGTCCGTCCTTTGACTCTACTGCCGTCCCGCATCCGGCCAGAAGCCAGATACCGATGGACAGACAGACTGTCAGCGCATACTTTTTCATCTTTTCCTCCTGCGCAAAAGCCCCCTCAGTCCGAGGACCCAGGAGACTTTCTGCGCATATATTTATTTTTCTTACCTTCCGGCCTTTTTATTACGGATAAAGTCCACATATACTGCCAGAAGAATTACAAAGCCCTTGACAATATACTGCCAGTTGGAATCCACGCCCATCAGGTTCAGACCATTGTTCAAAACACCGATAATCAAAACGCCAATCAGCGTTCCGCCAAGGCGTCCGGAGCCTCCGCTCATGGAGGTGCCTCCCACGACAACTGCCGCAATGGCATCCATCTCCGCGCCGTCTCCGGCTGTAGGCTGTCCGGAATACAGACGGGATGCCACTACCACGCCCGCAATACCTGCCATGATTCCGGTATAGGTATACACGATAAATTTTACCTTCTGTACATTAATACCGGAAAATTTCGCTGCCTGCGCATTGCCGCCCACCGCATAAATATGCCGGCCGAGCTGTGTCCGGTTCACCATAAAGGTTGCAACAATAAATACAACAATCATCAGGATCACCGGAGTAGGAACCGGCCCCACATAGCCTGCGCCCGGAAACTTAAAGGCATCCGTCATGCACCGGATTGGGGAACCCCCGGTCAGCACCAGGGCGATGCCCTTTGTAATATTCATGGATGCCAGCGTTACGATAAACGGCGGGATATCCGTCTTGCAGATCACAAAGCCGTTGAACATACCGACCAGCGCGCCGACTCCGACAGCCGCCAGAAATGCCACAACCTCCGGAAGCCCGAAGTTCACAACGCAGCCTGCGGCCACAACGCCGGAAAGGGCAATGACCGAACCGACGGAAAGCTCAATGCCGCCCAGGATAATAACCATCGTCATCCCGGTTGCCAGAAACAGGTTGGACGCATTCTGCCGAAGAATATTAAACACATTCTTCGGAGTCAGGAATGTGGCTCTTGTGGTAGGGAAAATCACTAAAAAGATACACATTGCAAACAGAGCAATGATAATACCGATATTGTCTTTGAAATACTTGACAACTCCATTTTTCAATCTGGATGTCATAACTTCTCCTCCTTCGCTTTACACTTATTTTGCCGCAAGCTGCATGATGCTTTCCTGGGTCACGCTCTCATGATCCAGGCAGCCTGTTACCCGGCCCTCGTTCATGACATAGATACGGTCGCTCATATTGATAATCTCCGGAAGCTCCGAAGAAATCATGATAATAGACATTCCCTGTTTTACCAGATCATTCATAATTGTATAAATTTCCGCCTTGGCGCCCACATCCACACCGCGGGTCGGTTCGTCCAGAATCAAAATCTTCGGATTGGTGGCAAGCCACCGGCCGATCATAACCTTCTGCTGGTTCCCGCCGGACAGATTTCCTATTACCTGCTCCTGACTGGGCGTCTTGGTTGCCATCATGTCAATGTATTTCTGTGTAATCTCTTCTTCCTTTTTCGCGTCTACACTAAGATTTCTGATAAACTCCTTCAGCACTTCAATCGTGGAATTAAAGCGCACGCTCTGTACCTTGTAAAGTCCTTCCTCCTTACGGCTCTCAGGAACAAGGGCAATTCCATATTTCAAAGCATCCACAGGAGATTTGATATTCACTCTTTCCCCGTCCACATAGACATCCCCTGTCATATGGGACGCCAGGCCGAAGATGGCCTTCATCGTCTCACTCCGTCCCGCGCCGACCAGACCCGCAAATCCGATAATCTCTCCCCTGCGCAGCTCGAAGCTCGCATCCTTTGCCATCTTGCCGTCCGAAATATGGTCGCATTTCAGAATCACCTCTCCCGGCTCCAGATAGTCTCGCGTATAGTAATTAGTAAGCTCCCGGCCGACCATCATGGCGATCAGATCGTCCTTGGTTGTCTCTTTTACCACCTTTGTGCCGACTGTCTGGCCGTCGCGCATAACAGTCACTCGATCGCAGATCTCTTCCAGCTCGCTCATCTTATGAGAGATATAGATAATGCCGACTCCTTTTTTGGTCAGAGCGCGCATCGTTTCAAATAAAAAGCCAACCTCCTTGTCAGAAATGGACGAGGTCGGCTCATCCATAACCAGAATTTTGGAATTAAAGGAAATTGCCTTTACAATCTCCACCATCTGCTGCTGGGCGATCGTCAGCCGCTCCACCAGCATATCTGCATCTATGTTCATCTCGTAGGTATCCAGAAGCTTCTGCGCCTCTGCTGTCATCTGCCTGCGGTTAATATTCATCCTGCTTCCCGGCTCCCGGCCAAGAAAAATATTCTCGGCAACCGTCATATACGGAACCAGCACCAGTTCCTGATGTACGATGGAAATACCTGCATGGCGGGCTGCCACAACGCCGTCGATATTCACTTGCTCTCCATCAATATAGATTTCTCCCTCTTCTGCATGGTAGATTCCACCCAGAACTTTAATCAGGGTGGATTTTCCGGCACCATTCTCCCCAAGGAGAGCATGTACTTCTCCGGCCTCCAACTGAAGACTCACGTTCTGCAGGGCTTTGACGCCGGGGAAGGATTTACTGATTCCTTTCATTTCAAGTAAGTATTGTTTACTCACAAATCGCCACCACCTGTCTTTAATGTCATCGACATTGGAAAAGGGCCATGCCCCGCTTCAGGAGCAAAGCCCTTTTGTTCATATAGTGTCCAAAATGGTTATCTGATTACTGCCATCCGTCGGTTCCGTAATCATCTACATTGTCTGCTGTTACTAAGAAGGTTTCGATCGGGATATATTCCTCCACGGTCTCTCCGCCCAGCCATTTATAAGCGGTTTCAGCGATCGTCTTGCCGATGGTGATAGGAGACTGTGCGCCGGTGCCCTCCAGCATCGTATCCTTCAGCAGCGCCTTCACGTCAGGAGAACCGTCTACGCCGTAGATTAACGGAGTTACGCCTGCCGCATCGGCTGCCGCATATGCGCCGAGAGCGGTCGGATCATTTCCGCCGAAGATAGCCACAACATCCGGATGAGCGGTCAGAAGGTCTGTTGCCTTCTCATTCGCAACCTGCTGGTTGCCCTGAGCATCCTGCTGTCCTACTACATTGAAGGTAACGCCGGATTTTTCAATCGCCTCCAAAAAGCCGTTGGTTCTGTCTGTTACAGACTGCATGGTCGGGGAATCCAGTACAAGGATATCTCCTCCGTCCGGGCATTTCTTGGCCAGGTCCTCACCGCATACATAACCTGCGTTGTAGTTATCGGAGCCTGCATAGGAGGTTAAGTAGCTCATATCGCCAACCTCGGTATCGAAGCCGAACATTGTAACCTCCGCATCCTTCAGCATATCCAGCGCCGGAATAATACCGTCAGCATCTACCGGGTTTACGAACATAATTTCCACGCCTCTGGAAATCATATCCTCAATCTGGTCAATCTGCGTATTGGAATCATTGCCCGGGTCCATGGAAATCAGAGTATCTCCGTTGCTTTCCACAACCTCTCTGATAGAAGCCTCCAAAGCTACGAAGAATGGGTTGGTACCGTCCATACAGGTATAGCCGAATACCTTTCCGCCCTCGCTTGCAGGAGCCTCCGCTTCCTCTGCAGGCTCTTCCGCAGGCGCTTCCGCTTCCTCAGTAGGCTCTTCCGCAGGCGCCTCTGCTTCTGCCGGCGCTTCTGCGGTTTTAGAGCCGCCGCAGCCGGCAGTCATTGCCGCAGCCATAGCGGTGCATAACAATACGCTTAAAAGTTTTCTTTTCATCTTTCAGTTCCTCCCCTAAAATGAATTTTTATTGTATTTTCATCTTAAGAGATTTGTCCCTTTTGCACACCTGTCTTTTGTAACAAATTTTCTGTGACATTTGTCATATTGCTATGAGCCATGGAAATATGAACATTCATGCTCCGGGAAGGGCCTCTGCGCACTGAAGCGGAGCATGGGAGGGAGAATCTTTATTTACTGCCACCCCTCTGCAATTCTTTCCTCCAGCTCTTCCAATGTCCTTACCCCGCTCAGCGCGTCAAATTCTTCTACGCAGGACGCCCCTTCCGCCGCAGCCAGTTCCACACACCGCTTTACCGGATATCCCTTCAGGCACGCATACAGAAAAGCGGCGATGCTGGAATCCCCGGCTCCGGCTCCGGAACGCACCTGAGCCGGAGTAAAGCTTTTCTGGAAGCCCTCACGGCTCTGCCATTTATTTACATCAAGTCCCGCCGCCTTTGGTATCTGTCTTAGAACCTCCTCCGAGGAAGTGCAGTAATACATCCCGCGGGCGCCGCATTTTAACAGCAGAATTCTGGCTCCCTGCTCCATCGCCTGCCGCGCCAGCGGACGGATATCCTCCTCCACCCGAAGAATCTCCGTCATATCCCGGCCGGCCGCCCGCCTTGTCCATTCCTCATATCTGGGCCTGTCCAGCATAAAACACAGCTCTTCTGCGCTTGGTACGAAAAAATCCACATAGGGAAGGACGCGTTTAAGGATTTTTCCCCAGTCAGCCTTCCCTGCGTCGGATTCCGGGTCCACCGCCGCCAGATCCAGGGACACGGCAGCCCCCTTTTCCCTGACCCGGGAAAGCAGCCTCACAAGCTCCGCCCCGTCCTCCTCATACATTCTTCTCATAATCGGCGGATAACCAAAATGGAACAGCGCCGCCCCTTCAAGAAGACGGTCCGGAATATCGTCCGCGCAGAAGCTGTCATTGGCTCCCGGATCGTGCAGAAAGATTCTGTCAATCCCCGGAGGCGCCAGCACAATGGAATAGGAAGTGGAATCCGATGCATCTGTCAATACGTCCTGATCCGCGTCATATTTCTTCAGAATTTCTTTTACCATGCTTCCAAATGCGTCATCGCCGAGCTTTCCGGCCAGCCGGACATCCGCGCCCAGCTTTTTCATGGCAAGCCCGGTATTTGCCACCACGCCTCCTGTATGTACGGCCGCGCCCTTCATATGGATCAGCTTTCCCGGTATCAAAAGCCCGGACAGAGACCGTATTTTTCCTCCCGGAAATACCGGTGTTATATCCACGCAGATATGTCCTGCAACGACGATTTTTTTATCCATACATCCGGCCCCCTATGCTTTCGGATATTCTGTGCACAGATAGCGATAAGGCTTCTCGTCCTCCTCAATCTTTGGAAATCTGCCGATCGGCTCATAAAAACGGTTATCGTTCTCATCGTCATTGCACATGGAAACCTCGCCTAACAGCACGGAACCGCCTTCCTTCGGCACCTGGAAATCATGGTACAGATACTGGGTAATCGTAATACTCTCGCCGGGGGAAAGCTTTATCTTCGTTCCTGCCGGAACTGTCCTTTTCACTCCGTCCGTCACAACCGTCACGTCCGTATCCAGCATACTTCCGTCCTCTGCTCCATTGTAAACAGTAATATAAATGTCATTGCCGCCCCGGTTGATAATGTCCTCCATCTTGCTCCAATGATAATGCATCGGAGAGGTCTGCCCCGGATAGAGCATCAGAAGCTTTTCTGCATAAGGCTTTTTGTAAACCGGATTTTTCAGGTTGCCGTTGCGGATGGTAATCAGCGCAAATCCCACCTGATCAAATTTTCCAAGACCATAATCCGTAATATCCCAGCCCAGCATATTGTCCCGGATCTCATCGCATTCCGGCCCCTTTTCTGCCCAATCCTCCGGCGTCCAGCCGCAGAACGGCGGGATTTCAAAGCGATGCTCCCTGATCAGCGCCTCCATGTCCTTAATCACCTGATTGATTCTTGAACGTTTCATTTTGTAAAATCCTCCTTTTTGATTATAAATGCGTTGCAAGTCCTGCATTTCTATGTTACTAATAATAGTACAATAAAAAATAATTGCAAATCTTTTTTAAGGAGTGTTGTATGATGGTAAATGTACGTCTGGGGAAAACAGATATAACCGTAAACAAAAACGGGTTCGGCGCGCTGCCTATTCAGAGAATTTCCGTAAAGGACGCTGTCTGTCTGCTTCATAAAGCATACGACGGAGGAATCAACTTTTATGATACTGCCCGTATGTATACGGACAGCGAGGAAAAATTAGGCGCTGCCTTTTCTGATCGAAGAAGCCAGATAAAGATATCCTCCAAGACCGGAGCAACCAATACGGAGGATTTCTGGAAGGATCTGGAAACCACCCTGCGCAGCTTAAAGACGGATTATCTGGATATTTACCAGTTTCATAATCCGGCCTTCTGCCCGAAGCCGGGCGATGAAAGCGGAATTTACGATGCGGCCCTGGAAGCTAAAAGGAAGGGAATGATCTTACATATCGGCATCACAAACCACCGCCTGAACGTAGCCCGGGAGGCTATTGACAGCGGGCTTTATGAGACGCTCCAGTTCCCCTTCTGCTACCTGTCCGGAGAGCCGGAGCTGAAGCTTCTGGAAGGGTGCAGAAAACAGGATATGGGATTTTTATCCATGAAAGCGCTGTCCGGCGGACTGATTACCAACGCTGCCGCCGCCTATGCGTTCCAGGCTCAGTTTCCGGAGACTCTGCCTTTATGGGGAGTCCAGAGGGAAAGCGAGCTGGATCAGTTTCTGGATTTTGTGAAAAACCCGCCTGTTATGAACGAGGAGCTTTCCGCCGTAATTGAAAGGGACCGCAGGGAACTGTCAGGCGAGTTCTGCCGCGGCTGCGGATACTGTATGCCGTGCCCGGCCGGAATCGAGATCAACAACTGCGCCCGCATGTCCCTGCTCCTGCGCCGCTCCCCGGCCGCTCCTTATCTGACTCCCCAGTGGCAGGAAAAGATGAAAAAAATCGAGGACTGCAGACATTGTGAGTCATGTAAGAAAAAATGTCCGTATGGGCTGGACACTCCGGAGCTTCTGAAACGGAATTATGAGGATTATAAGGAAATTCTGGCAGGAAAGGAGTTCTAAGCCGCGCTTAAGGTCCAAAAACCAGACGGCCGCCCGTGCAGATCCGCAGTCTGCATGGGCGGCAGCTCTTGATATCGGAGGCAAATATAAGCCAATACTCAGGATTCCTCCGCTTCATTCCTGTTCCCCGTACATATAGTGACTGTCTGATAAGGTATCTCTATTCCGTTCTTCCGGAACTCCTCCACAAGCCGAATCCGGATATCACTGCATGCCTGGAAGCTGTCGTCAAGATTTTTCGTCCATATGGTGGTTTTCAGAATCACCCCGTCCGCCGAATAGCCTTTTACAAAAACCTTATTTTTTTCTGTATTTAATGTCAGTTCATTTTCCACACATATTTTCTGCATAATACTCATTGCCCCTTCGATATCCGAATCATAAGCCACCGCGATCTCCAGGAAATTTCCGATATCTGCCGTAAAATTCGTATTTGTGATCACGGCCATGTCCATGACGGAGTTGGGAACAATGCAGCTCTCTCCGTTATACTGGCTGATAATTGTATGCCGTATCGTAATATCCTTTACAATTCCTTCCGCAATAATATTACCGCCCTGAACTACCTTTATTTTATCGTTCACATTATAAGGCCTTGAAACAGATAAAGAAAAACCGCTGATTACATTGGACAATGCCTGCTGGGCGGCGAAGGTGGCGATTGCCACAATCAGGGAACCGCTCTGCAGCAGGGCCGTGCTTAGATCCTTTGTCACCTCAAACTGCTGGGCAAGCGTATATATCATAATCACGGTAATCAATACATTGATCATGCTGTTAAAAAATCTCAGATGCACAGCCCGGTTCTTTTTTGACAGCATTTTAAAGATCAAATTCACGACCTGGCTTAAAAATAATTCAGCAATGATAAATATACCTATCTTTAAGAAACTGCTCATATCCTTTCCTCTCTTCCTTCCCCGGCAGCGCTTTTTCCGGCCGCCCTGAATCATTCTTTTATATCATTAATCATAAGTATATGCGCCGTCGGTATAATAATCAACACCGTCATTATCTTTTTATAAGCCGTTTCTGCTTCGCCCTGCCGCGCGGCCTGAGCCGCATAAAAGCAGGCATCCCGGGACTTTGGATACAAAATATCCGTATGCCGGCAATGCCTGCTTTTTTATGGCCTGATGCGGTTTACAGATTTGTATA
>VSNE01000169.1 GCA_009774155.1 Lachnospiraceae bacterium | reverse complement strand
GTCTATAAAAATGATATAAATAGATTAAGTATTGCAAACAAAAGACAGGAGGATTTTATGTCCGAAAATTTTTCTTATGAGAGTGTCCCTCCAATCGCTCCGTTAAAGCTGGCAGCTTTGGACGGCTGTCGGGAACTGGCCGAAAATGTGGACAAATACCTGGTAAAATTTCGTGAAACAAGCAACCAGCAATTCCAGAACACACCGGATTTCCAGGGATATCACGAAGCTTCCTATATTATCCGCAGTTCCTGTCCCCGCTTTGGCACCGGCGAGGCAAAAGGAATTCTGTACGACTCTGTCCGCGGCGTCGATCTGTTTATCCTGGCAGATGTCACAAACTACAGCCTGACCTATACTGTCTGCGGCTATGAGAACCATATGTCCCCGGATGACCACTATCAGGATCTGAAAAGAATCATCTCTGCAGCCACCGGAAAAGCGCACCGCATCAATGTTATTATGCCGTTCTTATATGAAAGCAGACAGCACAGAAGGAGTCAGAGAGAGTCTCTGGACTGCGCCTTCTCGCTTCAGGAGCTGGTGAACATGGGAGTGACCAATATTATCACCTTTGACGCTCATGATCCAAGAGTATGCAACGCAATCCCTCTCTACGGCTTCGACAGTTTTAATCCTCCGTATCAGTTTATAAAAGGGCTGATCAAGGCAGAGCCTGACCTTCAGATAGACAAAGAACATCTGATGGTCATCAGTCCGGACGAAGGCGCTATGGACCGCGCCGTCTACTTTGCAGGAGTTTTGGGAGTGGACATGGGTATGTTTTATAAACGCCGCAACTATTCCACAATTGTCAACGGAAAAAACCCTATTGTGGCCCATGAATTTCTCGGGGATGATTTATCCGGTAAGGATGTCATTATCATCGACGATATGATTTCCTCGGGAGAAAGTATGCTGGATGTGGCTTATCAGATTAAAGAGCGGGGCGCCAAACGGGTCTTTGTCTGCACTACCTTCGGCCTGTTTACGGACGGTCTGGCTAAATTTGACGAGTATTATGAAAAGGGCTATATCAACCGTGTGGTAACCACCAATCTGAACTATCGTACGCCGGAGCTGCTCTCCCGTCCCTATTATGTGGAGGCAGACATGACTAAATTCCTTGCGGCGATCATTGACTGTATCAACCATGATGTCTCCACAGAGCATGTAAACAGTCCTACCGACCGGATTCACAGCCTGCTGGAGAAAATAGAAAAGTCCGTCTGACTATGCTTATAAAGCCTGACGGAAAACACAGAAAAGTAAGACAGGGGAGCCGGCTACTGACTCCCCTGTCTCATTTCTTTTCCTGATTATAATTCTTTTCCCTTTAAAATAACCTTCACAGTGCTCAGATCCTCTTCCTTCAGAAGAACCAGATTAGCTGCCTTGCCCGGCGTAATGCTGCCATACTGATCATAGATTCCCACCGACCTTGCAGAATTGACCGCCGCACATTTCACGGCGCTTTCCAGTGGAATATGCATCTTCTGAACCGCCACGCGGACACAATCCATCAGATTGGTTGCAGAGCCTGCAATCGTGCCGTCCTCAAGCGTTGCCAGACTGCCCTTCTTAATAACCTTCTGGCCTCCGAGAGAATACTCGCCGTCCGGCATGCCTGTCGCTTCCATAGAGTCACTGATAAGAATAATCCTGTCATCCCCGAACATCTTAAAGGTTTGGCGCACCGTAGCCGGATGAATATGGAGTCCGTCGCAGATAAGCTCCGCTTCCACCCGTTCGTCATCCGCTGCCGCTCCCACCACGCCGGGCGCGCGATGGGACAGCCCGGCCATTGCATTGTAGAGATGAGTCACATGATGCACGCCATGCCGGATGGCCTCTGCCGTTGTCTCATAATCCGCCGTTGTATGCGCAACGGACAGTACTACTTCATCCTTTAACTCCTCAATACACTCCATGGCGCCGTCCACTTCGGGAGCAATGGCCAAAAGCTTTATCATATTGCCGGAGGCTGCATTCAGCTCCCGGAACATCTCTGCGTCCGGTTCATGCACATAGGCGCCATTCTGGGCCCCTTTTCTTGCCATGGCAATAAAAGGCCCCTCCATATTGATGCCGCAAAGAACCGCTCCCTTTTTATTCGGATAAGACCTGGCGGCCTCGCAGATACCCCGCAGCGTATCTCTGCCGAGAGTCATAGTTGCAGGAACAATGGTAGTGATTCCCTGGGAAGCCTCATAAGCCGCTATCGCTTCTATCGCCTCATGGGTGCCGTTGCAGAAATCATATCCCATGCATCCATGAAAATGAATGTCCGTAAGTCCCGGTATCAGATAACAACCTGCGCCGTCCATAACTATATCATCCGTACTTTGTTCCGCAATCCTTTCACCGTCCGTATATACGTCCCGTACTTGAAAGACGCCATCCTCTGTATATACCTTCGCATTGATAATTTTCATATAAATCTCCCTAATTACAGGTTACATTTGGAAAGCGCAGCCTCGTCCGCCACTATGGTGACATCCGGGTGCATCTGAAGGATAGAGCCCGGAACATGCGGAGTTACCGGTCCGAACAGGGAGTTTTTAAGAGCCTCCGCCTTGTCCTCGCCGCTTACAATGACCAGAATCTTTTTTGCCTTCATGATCGTCTGAATCCCCATGCTGTACGCCTGCCTGGGCACATCCTCCGCAGATGCAAAAAAGCGTTTGTTTGCTTCAATGGTTCTCGGCTGCAGATCCACGCAATGGGTTCCTTTCGCAAACTCCTCTCCCGGCTCATTAAAACCGATATGACCGTTATGGCCCATTCCAAGAAGCTGCAGATCCACGCCGCCGACCGAACGGATCACTTCCTCATAGCGTTCGCATTCGGCATCCGGATCTTCATTCATGCCGTCCGGCAGAAATGTTCTGTCCGGATTGATATTTACATAATCGAACAGATGGCTGTGCATAAAATAATAATAGCTCTGTTCATCCTCCTTCGGAAGTCCTTTGTACTCATCCAGATTCACAGTGGTCACATCGCCGAAATCCAGATCGCCTTTATTGTACCGCTCCACCAGTTTCTCATACATCCCGATCGGCGTAGAGCCGGTTGCCAGCCCAAGCACACAGTCCGGCTTCAGAATCACCTGTGCCGAAATAATATTAGCCGCTTTGCGGCTCATGTCTTGATAATCCTTCGCTTTGATAATTTTCATATCTTCCACTCTCCTATATTATATAATTTTACATATCGCTGTTTTTATTCTAAAATGCGCCTGTTTTTTTGTCTAGTTACTATCTTGTCCAGACTATGGAAAATTTTCACTTCCAACAGCCGGCAGAACAGATATCATATACTGTCTGTTATATCAGCTCCAGAAATGCCCCCAGATTTCCCCGCATCCCGCGGCTTGCCCGATGAGAGAACAAAAGCTTCGGATTGCAGCAGGTACAGATATTGGCAATCGCCAGATGCTCCGGCTGTACTCCGGCTTCCAAAAGAACAATCTCATTGGCCCTCCACAGGTTTAACTGATATTTTCCGTTTTCCTTCCGGTATATCAGATGTTCGTCCGCATGCTTTTGGAATTCTCTCTTGAATTCCAGCGCCACATCTTCACTGACTTCATAGCAGTCCTGACAGATGGACGGCGCGATGGCCGCGCGCAGATGCTTTGGATCAGTTCCGAAAGCCTCCTTCATCCGTTCAACCGTCACGGCGCCTATCCGGTTCACAGTCCCTTTCCATCCGGAATGGGAAAGACCAATTGCACGATTCACCGGATCTACAAAAAACAGAGGAACGCAGTCCGCATAAAAGGTTGCCAGCGTCAGTCCCGGCACATTCGTAATCAGGCCATCCACATTTTCATAATCCAAAGGCTTTGTAAAGCCCTTCCCCCGGTCCTTCTCCGTTACCAGACGCACATTGACCGTATGGGTCTGATGAGACAGCACCAGCGACTCCGGTTCAAAGCCGACGGCATCTGCTATACGGCGGAAATTTTCACGCACATGTTCCGGGTTATCCCCTCTTGTAAAGCTTAAGTTCAGCTCTGCCAGATATCCTTCGCTGACTCCCCCAAGACGGGTGGAAAAGCCATGCCGCACCAGATCCGTATCCTCCAGATTCGGAAATACAAAATACGGCACGCTGCCCTTCTTTTTCATGCGTATCATATTTCCTTCTGATTTCAGCTTCCACTCCATAGCGCCTCTCCCTATCCCTGCATCTGAAATGCATTTTTAATATGTTCTATCCTGCCGCCCAGAATACTGACAACATCAAATCTGCATGCCTGATTTTCCGGCACCCGGCGCTCATAGCAGTAGCAGGCTGCGGCACGGAAAATTTTTCTTTGCTTATGTATGTCCACTGCTTCCGCAGGATGTCCTGCCTGCCCTCCCCTGCGGTATTTCACCTCCGCAAATACCAGATATGTACCGTCTCTTACTATTAAATCAATCTCTCCCTGGCGGCAGCGGTAATTCCTCTCCACAATCTGATATCCCTGTAGCGCAAGCCATCTGGCCGCCTGCTCCTCATAGGCTGCGCCTGTCTGCCTCTTATTCATTTTCGCCCACAAAATTTTTAATAAAGGTTCTTCTGTGGATTTCACACGGTCCAAGCTTTTTCAATGCCGCAATATGCGCCGCAGAGCCATAGCCTTTATTGGAAGCAAAGCTGTAGCCCGGATACTTTTTATCCATTTCCGCCATCATCCGATCCCTGGTCACCTTTGCCACAATACTGGCGGCAGCTATGGAAACGCTCTTGGCGTCTCCTTTGATAATAGGAACCTGCATTTTTAAAATCCCCGGTATGGTCACCGCATCGTTCAGAAGCACATCCGGACACGGATCAAGTTTTTTGACCGCCTCGCGCATAGCCTCATAGGTTGCCTGCAAAATATTGATTTCAGCAATCCTCTCCCGGCCGACCACGCCGATGCCGACCGCAACCGCCTTTTCCATAATCTCATCATACAGAATCTCTCTTCTCTTCTCTGTCAGCTTCTTTGAATCATTCAGATACAGAATCCGGCTGTCCCTCGGCAGGATAACTGCTCCGGCTACCACCGGACCGGCCAGGGGGCCTCTTCCCGCCTCGTCAATTCCGCATACCAGTCCGTACTCTTCATATTCCCTTTCGTATACCTTCAGGCCTTCGATTCTCGCAATCTCCGCCTCCAGCTTTTCCTGCCGTTTTTTTAACTGTTCCTCTTTTTTTGTCATCACTGGTGTTTCAATACTCCTATTTCATTCAGCGGCCAGACCCGCATCCACGCCCGGCCGATGATATGATCCCTTTTGATCAATCCCACGCTCGGATCTCTGCTGTCCATACTGTCATTCCGGTTGTCTCCCAGCACAAAATATTCATCCTCTCCAAGAACGATCGGGTCCTCAGCGATTCCTGAGCTTCTCATAACCTCTCTTCCGTACGATTCCTCCAATATTTCTCCGTCCACATAGATCTCTCCGTCCTGAACTCTTATGGTCTCTCCCGGAAGACCGATAATTCTTTTGATATAATACACCTTTTCTCCATACTGGAACGGAAATACAATAATATCGAATCTCTGCGGGTCGGTAAATCGGTAGGTAATCTTATCCACAATCAGATTGTCGCCGTCGCTCAGCGTATTTTCCATAGAACTGCCGCTCACATAGGTTCTCTGACCCACAAACGTAATAATAAGAAATGTAATTCCTACAACCACAGCCACATAGATTAAAAATCCGAAAATCTCCTTCAGCACGCTTAATTTACTCTTTTCTGCTCTTTTTCCATAATTGTTACGTCCCATTTTGCTACCTCTGCCGTATTTTCATCTAAATTCTATTCTACGATTCCCCGGGCGGAAATTCAAGTGTAATTCTGCCCAGCCTTCCGCTTCTGAAATCATCCAGAAAAAAGGCGGCGGCCTTCCCCAGATCCGGCTCTCCGCCTTTTAAAAGACAGCCTCTGGATTCCGCCACTTTCTGAAGGAGCTGCCGGGATAATTCTTCCTCCTGAAAATCTGTCTGATAGCGTTCTTCCATCGAGGAACGGAAATGCGCCTGCAGAAATATCCCCAGCTCCACCGCCAGATTTTCCAGATTCAATATCTCGTCATTCACAGAGCCAAGCATTGCCAGCCGGACGCCCACCTGCTGATCCTCAAATTTAGGCCAGAGAATT
>VSNE01000168.1 GCA_009774155.1 Lachnospiraceae bacterium | reverse complement strand
TCCATATACTGCGCCGTAATCTCCACGATCGGAATATCAAATATATTAAATTTATTGATGTCAATTAAATGGAGCAGAAGGTCCAAAGGGCCCTCAAAGCGCTCAAGCTTTACTGATAATGCCATTCTTTATGAACCTGTTCCTTTTACCACAATACAGATTAGCTGGGGAGGATTAAAGATCCGTATGGGAACTGTATGCTCTCCAAGCCCCGCGCTGACCGCCATATACTTTCCTTTGTCCTCAAACAGTCCCCTGTCGTACTTGGGAAATAATTTGGCCTGAGGGGTAATCACTCCCCCGATGCCCGGAATCCGCACAATTCCTCCATGAAGATGTCCTGACAGAGTTAAATCGGCTCCCCACTGTGCATAGGTTTTAAAATAAACCGGATTGTGCGCCAGAAGGATATGAAACACAGATGCCTCGGGCGTTCCGAATCTCTGGCGGAGATCTTCTGTATCATACGGAAGCATACAGAATTTACGATAATACTCCAATGGCATCTCATATCCATAGATGTTCACGGTCATGGAACCGAATTTCATCGTATACTTTTCGTTTTCCAGTATCTGTACTCCCAGGCCCCGAAGCCGTCCGGCATAATTCTGATACTGTCTTCCATAAATCTCCGGCTTCTGCCTCATCTTAGATTCATGATTTCCATTGGAGGCAAGCACCGGCGCCTTTCTCCTGGACAGTCCTTCAAAGAGAACAATCGTATTCTCCATGGAAGCATGCTCCCCCCGGGTCAGCATATCGCCGGCACAGAGAACCACATCCCCGCAGAGCCGGTCAACGGCATCCAGAAGCTGCTTCTGCTCCGCCCCCCACAGCCTATCGTGCAAATCCGACAGCATTACAATGCGCAGAGGACGTTCCTTTCTTTTCAGTTTATCTGTTTGTATCTCATAGGTTCTGATTTCCATAACTGTCATCATAACACAGATGCCGGTTTCTCCGCAATTCTTTTACAGCAAAAACATATGAAATGCTTTCTGCAGATAATCTCCATAGCCTGCCCGTTCCACCGCCTCGGATGTCAGAATCTCCGAAACTCCGATTTCCTTTTCGTTCAGCGAATAGACCACCCGTCCGACAACTGCGCCCTTCTGTACGGGCGCTTCTAATGTCTCCGGAAGCTCCAGTCCCCGCTTTACATCAGATAAATTACTGCCGTCCGTGGATACATAGGAAAATTCACCCGCATATTCCAGAGAAACGCTGTCTTTCACGCCGCCGGCCACCGGAAGAGCCGGAAGAGCTACCCGGTTCTCGTCCCGATACAGACTGCAGCAGGCAAAACCGCTGTTTAAAAGCGTAATTGCATCCTGAAACCGGCTTTTGCTGTCTGCTCCTCCCATAATAACCGCCACCAGTTCAATATCGTCCTTCTTGGCGCTGGCAGATACGCAGAAGCCCGCCACGCTTGTATATCCTGTCTTCAGCCCGGTTGCATATTCATACTGCTTAATCAGCTTGTTTGTGTTTGTGAGACCAAATTCAAAGCTTCCCTTTGCGGTCGTATGGATAATATTCTCCATCCAGATTGTACAATACTCATGAATCTGCGGATGATTTTTTAAAAGCTCCCTGGACATCAGCGCCACATCTCTGGCTGTAGTCAGATGGTTGTCATCGTCCAGTCCGCAGCAGTTCACAAAGTGGGTGTTCGTCATCCCAAGCTCTGCCGCCCGGGCATTCATCTGTTTGACGAAATCGCCCTCGCTGCCGCAAATATGTTCCGCCATCGCCACGCAGGCATCATTGGCGCTGGCCACCGCAATGCATTTTATCATTGTTTCCACAGTCTGCTGCTCAAACGGCTCCAGATAAACCTGGGAGCCTCCCATGGACGCTGCATGCTCCGACACGGTCACCGTATCGGAAAGCGCAATCTTCCCGTCTTCAATGGCCTCCAGAATCAGCAGCATTGTCATAATCTTTGTCACGCTTGCCGGATGAATTTTCTCGTCCGCCGCCTTTCCCATCAGGACAGTCCCGGTGGACACCTCCATCAGAAGCGCGTGGGGCGCCGCCACCTCTGCCGCCACCTGATTCTCAGAAGCAGTCTGATCTCCGGGAATCTCCTGTGTTTCCTCCGTTTGCTGTATTTCTTCTGCCTCTGCCATCACAGGATGAAGGGCGAGCATCAGTATAAGCATCCATATACACCGTTTTTTCAGAATATCACCTCAGTATCCCTTTGTATATGTGTAGCAGCAAATACGGAAATTATGCCTAAATTCTATGGTTTTTCCACCCATTCGGAGGAAAGGAACTCTGTTCTTGCCTTTATAAAATTTTCCAGGGAATCCACGCACTCCCCGAAGGAATCACCTGTATGTATAATGGAATTGCGGCTGTATATTTCCTCAATATCCCATCTTGTAAAATTCATTTCGGCGGAGCTGGCAAGCCTGGCCTTCCATTCCTGAAGCTTTGTATCTGTCAGCTCCTTCAGAACCGGAAGATAACGCTCCTGATATTCTTGTCTCAATATCTGCTGAAACTTCGGATTTTCATATACCTCCTCATACCAGATGTGCCAGTTCGCATAAAATTCCTCCGGTGAAAACCCGGTGTCATAATGCCCGAATGCCATATCATAATCCCATATGGGACCAAAACAGAACGGAGCATCTCCCCGGTTTTTATACAGAAACTGGCTTGTCCACAAGTCCGTATTCATACAGATCTCGTCCACCAGATATTTATGTACAAAGGATTCCATGTCTACCAGCCTTTCCAAAGCCAGCCCCTTATCCGGCTCCGTCCAGTCCTGCGCATACATGGCATTCTCTGCCTGCTGGAACTTTTCCTGAATATAAGACACCTGCTCCCTGGACGCACAGGAAGGTTCCTTGACAACAAGGGACCAGTCCCGGGCCGTTCTGAATCCGACATCCTCTTCCCCTTCATATCTTCCATGATATTCCAGCTCCAGAAGGTAGCCTCCGGTGATATCCTCCGGATTGTTCGGAATTTTATATCCCTTTGCCATTGTGTCCTCATCCGACATCTCCGCAAAAGGCTCATAAGCGTCAAGCTCTCCGGCATTGAGCATATCCGTTTCATGCTCCAAATCTCTAATCTCCAGACGATTCTCTCCGATGCTGATTCCCTCGCACAGCAGATAGACGCCCATATATTCTCCGTTCACGTACAAATCCATATGCTCTCCATAGGGTTCATACAGCTTTGTCGTCCGTCCCGCAAGCTCCATGGCAGCTTTATTGTACATCAGGGAAATATCCCCGTACTCTGCCAAAAGCACATAATCTCTGGACGCTCCAAGGCCTGCCAGGGACGCAGCTTTTTCAAGCTTTATGCGGAACGGGCTTTTGGGCTGAAGTCTCGTTGCATTGCCTCTTATTTTTACCTTTGACAGATTCCCTGTATATTCCAGTGTATGATCTGTCCCAACAAAGCAAAGTCCCCCTTTTTCCTTGTTTTCTTTGCTTTCTTTTAAAAAATCCATGCTTCCCGATTCCGTTTCCAGACACGCAAAGGGGATCTCCGAGCCGAAAAGGATCTGGATTTCCGTCTCTCCCCCGCCTTTTGCCGGAAGCTTTCTCCTTCCTTCCTCCAGGATCAGAAGCTCATCCTGAAAAGAAGCCTCCTGTCCGCGGAACAAGGACGGCAGAAACAGCCACCTCCGGCCGTCCTTCTCCCAGCTGTCAATCCAAAGCGGAACATCCCCCTCAAGTTTTGCATACAGGGAAATTCCCTCCGTTCCATCCTTCTGCACATTAGAAAGGATACATTCCTGAATGACTGCCTTTTTCAATCCGGTATCCGCTTCTGTATGGGCATACATCAAAAGTCCCAGCGATAAAATCAGAATAACGGAAGCAGCCCCTATCCGCATCATCCGCCTATACACAGTATTCCTCCCGAAAAAAGCCGAAGAATTCTGCTTCTCCGGCTTTTTATTTCATCCTTATCAGTCCAGCTTCATTGTCCTGTTCAGATATTCGGCGCAGGCAAGATCCCCCAGAACATTGACGCACGTAGCTCCCATATCGCAAAGCGTATTCACACTGATATAAATTCCCATAACTCCCGCCGGGAGTCCTGCGATTGCCGCCAGCGCCGCAAAGGAAGCAATTGCGCCGCCCGGAACGCCGGGCGTTCCGATGGAAAGCAGCACATTGGACAGAAGCACAACCGCCATCAGGCTGAAGCCTACCTCCACATTACACGCATTGGCAAAAAAGGTAATCATAAACGACATCAGAATCGATACTGCGTCCATATTGATTGTCGCCCCAAGAGGAAGCACAATGGAAGTAATTTTATTAGAGATGCCAAGCCCTTCCTCCGCACACTTTTTGCTGAGCGGAATTGTCGCAGAGCTGGAGCAGGTGCCGAATGCATTCAAGGCCGCCGGCATAATGGCGCGGAAAAAACGGACCGGACTCCCGCCCTTTAATTTTACGATGCCGCCGTATACAAGAAATGCAAATACGAAAAAAGCGATATACAGAGCTGCCAGCGCCTGAATCAGCGAAATAACCGTATCTATTCCGTTCGCTGCCACAACCGGAGCAATCGTGCAGAGAACCCCAAGGGGAGTAAACTGCATTACCACTGTGATAATCTTCATAAAAATCTCATTCAGGGAAACAATCACATCCGCCGCCGGCTTTGCTTTTTCTCCTACCGCCAGCGCCGTGACCCCCACAATCACTGCAAATACCAGTACCTGAAGCATGTTTCCTTCCGCAAATGCCTCCACCGGATTGGACGGGATCAGATTCTTTACCGTATCCAGCATACTTACAAACTGAGTCGCCGCCACATCTGCCTCCGCCATCTCAATGACAACGCCTTTTCCAAGGCCGATAATTCTCGGCACAATCAGACCTGCAAAGGAGGCAAGCGCTGTGGTCACAGTAAAATAAACCAATGCTTTTCCGCCGATTTTCCCGGTGGTGCTTACACTTCCCACACTGCAGATACCGTCCACAATGGAACAGAATACCATTGGATAGATCACCATACAGAGCGCGTGCATATAAATGCTTCCGAACAGATCGGCCACATTCAGCATCCAGTCAGCCCTTCCGGGCGCAAAGATACCAATCAGCACACCGACAATCAGACCCAGGAAAATCTTCATCGTGATACTCATTTTTTTCTTTTGTGTATTCATATCATAACCTCTCTCTATCGCAGAGCCGTACGGCTCTTTTTATAAAATCATCAGGCAGGATATCAGAATCCCCAGAATGCATCCGGCGCATACCTGCAGAGGAGTATGGCCTACAAACTCCTTCAGGCTCGCCTCCCAGAACTCATACATTCTGTCATTTTTCCTGAATGCCTCCACAAATCCCTCTGTTCGGAAAAATTCAATCATCTCATTCAAAATTTTCCCCTGCTTTCCCGTCTCCATACGGACGCCCATGGCATCATGCATCACAATAATGGCCAGCATACAGGTAACTGCAAATTCAAAGGTTTCAAAACCATAGATAAGGCCGGCTGCCGCTGCCATGGCGCTCACCGTCGCCGAATGTCCGCTTGGCATACCCCCGTCGCCTACCATGCGTTCCCACCGCATTTCATGATGAACCAAAACGTAGATCACTGTTTTCAGCACCTGCGCCACTGCCCACCCGGAAACGCCGCATACCAGTACTTTATTATTCAAAAGTCCTGTTAAAATTTTACCCATTCTTCCTACTCCCGCAAAGTATTCTTATTCTACGGAAAAAGAGTTTCCTATAGAGTAAGAAATGCCTTGACTTTACAGTCAAGGCATCACTGCACAATCTTAATTATATTTACGCTTCCTAGCTGCTTCGGATTTTTTCTTACGCTTTACGCTTGGTTTCTCATAATGCTCTCTTTTACGGATCTCCTGCTGAATTCCAGCCTTCGCGCAGTTTCTTTTGAAACGACGTAATGCGCTATCCAAAGTTTCGTTTTCTTTAACGATTACATTTGACATAGTATCACACCTAACCTCCCTCCAGTTGTGTATTGTGCCAAATACAACTGTCTGGGTATTTTATTGCACTTCCATAATTATATGAGGTATGATGTGTTTTGTCAACAGTTTTTTACAGACTATTTAAATTATTTATTTCCTTTTAATCACTTTTTGTCACAAGGGAAATTTGTTAAGCACTCCTTATTTGATCTGGCT
>VSNE01000167.1 GCA_009774155.1 Lachnospiraceae bacterium | reverse complement strand
GCTCCACCTCGATTCCGCTTCCCTTCCTCTCGGTGGCTGGGCCTCGCCCTATGAAACTGTCCGCAAAAGCATCTGTTTATGTACCCTGACGGGTACATTACATCTGCTTTCGCATCCACTTTCGCATTAACCCATACTTCGCCATGCTCCACCTCGATTCCGCTTCGCTTCATCTCGGTGGCCGGGCTTCGCCCTATGAAACTGTCCGCAAAAGCATCTGTTTATGTACCCTGACGGGTACATTACATCTGCTTTCGCATCCATTTTCGCATGGCTCATGCTTAACGTCCAAACTCAGACAGCTTCAGTTCTTTATTTCTGTCCAGCGTCATACCGATGCTCCAGCTATTCACCCACAGAAGAAGCGGACGGCCTTTCAGATCCCGGATCTTTTTCATATCTGATGTACCGCTGATTTTATCCATATCAATTCCTTCATTCTCAATCCAGCGGATATGTTCATACGGTAAATTTTCCAGACGAATCTCTACGTTGTACTCATTATTCAGACGATATTTCAGAACATCAAACTGAAGGACGCCTACCACGCCCACAATAATCTCTTCCATACCTGTATTGTATTCCTGAAAGATCTGAATCGCGCCTTCCTGGGCAATCTGCTCGATGCCCTTGACGAACTGCTTGCGCTTCATCGTATCTACCTGGCGCACTCTTGCAAAATGCTCCGGTGCAAAGGTCGGAATGCCCTCGTACTGAATCTGCCGGTTCGGCATGCATACCGTATCCCCGATAGAAAAAATACCCGGATCAAACAGTCCGATAATATCCCCTGCATAGGCCTCCTCTACCATCCTGCGGTCCTGCGCCATCATCTGCTGGGGCTGCGACAACCGGATCTTTTTATTTTCCTGTACGTGCATAACCTCCATACCCGCCTCAAACTTGCCGGAGCAAATACGCATAAACGCGATACGGTCTCTGTGGGCTTTATTCATATTTGCCTGAATCTTGAAAATAAAACCGGAAAATCCCTCCTCCATAGGATCAATAAGGCCCGCATCCGCTTTCCTCGGAAGGGGGGAGGTTGTCATCCTCAGGAAATGCTTCAGAAAAATTTCCACACCGAAATTTGTCAGAGCAGAGCCGAAAAACACCGGTGACAGCTCTCCCTTATCCACCAGCTCCTGATCAAATTCCGCACTGGCGCCGTCCAGAAGGTCAATTTCGTCTGCCAGCCGTTCCTTCTGTCCCTCCAGCAGCACACCGTCCGCTTCATCCACGGACAGCACCTGCTCTTCGCCTTCCTTTGTACCCTTTTCCGTGCCGGAAAATACATGGATTTTCCCGCTGGCGCGGTCGTACACTCCTTTGAATTCCTTGCCGGAGCCAATAGGCCAGTTCACCGGGCAGGTGGCAATGCCAAGCTCCTTCTCAATATCGTCCAACAGCTCAAAGGTATCCATGGCGTCCCGGTCCATTTTATTAATAAATGTAAAAATCGGGATATGGCGCATAACGCATACCTTGAACAGCTTTCTCGTCTGCGCCTCCACTCCTTTGGAGCCGTCGATTACCATAACCGCGGAGTCGGCCGCCATCAGCGTACGGTACGTATCCTCCGAAAAGTCCTGATGCCCCGGCGTATCCAAAATATTGATACAGTAGCCGTCATAATTAAACTGCAGGACAGAAGACGTCACCGAGATTCATCTCTCCTTCTCTATCTCCATCCAGTCCGACACCGCATGTCTGGCAGTTGCCTTTCCTTTCACTGAACCTGCCAGATTGATAGCCCCTCCGTACAGTAAAAACTTTTCCGTCAGAGTCGTCTTGCCTGCATCCGGGTGGGATATAATCGCAAAAGTCCGTCTTTTTTCAATCTCTTTTTTAATATCTGCCACGATATTTCCTCCTGTTGTTAAACATGCTTTAGTATAGGGCATAGGAAAATCCGTGTCAAGGCGCAGAATCGGCCTTTGGAAGCCGTATTGTAAAACAGCTCCCTTCCCCCGGCCTGCTCCTTACCTCCGCCGTTCCGCCTTGCTGCTCCACTATTGATTTTACAATGGCAAGTCCTAGGCCGGAATTCCCGTTCCCGCTGCCATGCGCGGTGTCCGCCCGGTAAAAACGGTTCCATATGTTGTCCAGGTGTTCCGGCTCTATGCCGATGCCGTTGTCCTCCACCTGGCAGTTCACCATCCCCTGCTCCGGAAAAACTCTCAATATAATCCGTCCGTTCTCTTTTCCATACTGAACCGCATTTTCCAGCAGATTGCAAAATACGCGCGCGGTGCTTTCCCGATCACCGCATATAAAAAGCCCCGGACAAATATCAGCCGCGAACTCTGTCCGACGCTCTTTTGTTCTGTTCTGCATTTCTTCCAAAACATCCAGCGCCAGAGCGCTGATATCAAATTTTTCCTTTGCAGGCCGCGTCCTGGCGCTGTCCGACCGGGCAAGCAGCAAAAGCCGGGAGAGCAGTCGTGACATTCCTTCTGCCTGCTTTAAAATAATCTCCAGTCCTTCTTTTTTCTCCTCCGGCTCCGAATCCGGAAGAAGGGCGTACTCTGCCTGGGACCGGATAACCGAAACCGGAGTCCGAAGCTCATGGGAGGCATCCGACGTAAACTGCCGTTCCCTCTCAAATGCACGTTCCAGCCGTGCAAACATATGATTGAATGTATCGGCAAGCTGACGAAGCTCCCCCTGTGTATGCCCGGTCGGTATCCGCAGGCTTAAATCCTTCCCCTCCCCAATCGTTTCCGCAGTCCTGCACAGCTCTTCTATCGGAAGCAGAGCGCCTCTTGTAATGGAATATCCAACCAGAAGCGCTACGGCAATTAAAAGCGGACAGGCAACCAAAAGCATATGAAGCATCGCCTGCTCCATCGCCGTCAGCGTCTCATCCTCATAAACTCCTCTTGCCCATAGAAATTTTTCTCCTCCGCAGGGAATCGCCACATCATATACGGTCCATTTCCCGGCAGAATCTTTAATCTCCTGCATGGCATAGGCTTTCAAAGTTGTTCCCTTCGGAAATGCATCCGGCACGCCTCCGGCCAGAAGGTTCCCCTGCGCATCATACAGACTGAAGAGCACACCCTTTTCATAAAATCGGACATCCTCATCTAATTCCCAGCTTTCATGCGCTCTGTCAACCTCTGCCTCGCCGGCAAAGTCCCAGACTGCATCCTTCAGCGCCAAATCCGACTCGGAACGCAGAAGCCGGCCTGAGATGGACAGAAGAAATCCGAACAGCAGCGTCACAAGCAGAATCAGTATGCCTGCATACCAGAGCGTTATTTTCCATTTCAGCGACATTTTTTTCATCAAGGCTCTCTCACCACATAGCCGGCTCCCCGCACCGTATGAATCAGCTTTTTCTCATATCCCTCGTCCAGCTTCTTCCTAAGATAACGGATATAGACGTCCACCATATTAGAGCCCCCTTCATAGCCGCAGTCCCATACATGCTGTTCAATCTGTTCCCGGGACAGAACCCTTCCCTGATTGCGCATCAGATACTCCAGTACGGCAAACTCCTTTGCCGACAGCTCCACTCTGCTGCCGGCCCTGCTCACCGTATGCTTTCCCACATCCACCCTCAGATCCGCAAGCGCCAGTTCGTCCGTCGGGGTATCCGCACTTCTGCGGAGCATAACCCGGATTCTTGCCAGCAGCTCTTCAAATGCAAACGGCTTCACCAGATAGTCATCCGCCCCGCAGTTTAAGCCTTCCACCCGATCCTCAATTTCATCTTTTGCGGTCAGGAACATGACCGGAACAGCGCTGCCCTCACGCCGCATTTTTTTCAGTACATCCATCCCTGACATGCCGGGCAGCATCACATCCAGAATCACCGCGTCATAAGGGAATACCGCCAGGTAGTCCAGCGCCTCCTTTCCGTTTCCGCAGGCATCCACGCTGTAGCCTTCTTTTATCAGCCTCTTTTTTATAATCTTCTGTAAATGCACTTCATCCTCAACTATCAGAAGCCTCACAGGCTATCCCTCTCTTTCCTGTCAAAATCAGCGCCGAACGAGGTTCCATTTTTACCTGAAAGCCCCCCGCTGCACACGGGCCCTCCTCCTTTGGAATTCCATGCTTCAGATACCTCCCCGAAGTGTCTGCTTCCACAAACCATTTCATATTTTCAGGCAGCATCGGCAGGCGGCAGTCCTGTTCCTCCCAGTATACATTGACTGCCAGACAGATTACATCATCCTCCGTGTTATCATGATTTCTTCCTGCATAGATAACCCCCAGCACCTTGCTTTCCCCGTCCGGCTCCAAAAGCTGTATCTCCGGAAAACCAAAGGAACATATTCCGGAAAATTTGCGCACCACATCATGCTCCCGGCGGATTTTTATCAAATGCCTCGTATATTCAAAATGCTCTCTGTTTTTCTCCAGATCCCTCCAGTCCAGCCAGGAAATCTCATTATCCTGGCAATAGGCATTGTTATTTCCGTACTGACTGTTCAAAAACTCATCCCCCGCCAGAAACATAGGCGTTCCCCTGCTCATAAGGAGAACGGTAACTGCATTTTTTGCAAGCTTCCGCCTGAGAGCCAGAACCTCCTCATCCTCCGTTTCGCCCTCCACGCCGCAGTTCCAGCTCCGGTTGTCATTGCTGCCGTCCGTATTGTTCCACCCGTTCTCCCTGTTATGCTTCTCGTTATAGGAATACATATCCCACAGGGTAAAGCCGTCATGGCAATTCAGGAAATTAACAGAAGCATTGTAGCCCCGGGATTCCGGATCGTACAGATCCGGGGAGCCCATAATCCTCTGCGCCGCGGTATGGAACATCCCGTAATCCCCTTTTAAGTAATTACGCATATCATCCCGGTATTTTCCGTTCCACTCTGCCCAGCGGTTCCAGGACGGAAAGCTTCCGACCTGATATAAGCCTCCCGCATCCCACGCCTCCGCAATCAGCTTTACATTTCCCAGAATCGGATCGCAGGCAAGGCTTTGAAGAAGCGGCGGCTCAGTCATAGGCGTGCCGTCCTTATTCCGCCCCAGAATGCTGGCCAGATCAAAACGGAATCCATCCACATGATAGGCAGTCGTCCAGTAGCGCAGACATTCCAGAATCATCTGCTGCACGATCGGATGATTGCAGTTTAATGTATTGCCGCATCCGCTGAAATTATAATAATATCCGTCCGGAGTCAGCATATAGTAAATATTGTTGTCAAACCCTTTGAATGAAAAGCAGCTCCCCATCTCGTTTCCTTCCGCCGTATGATTAAACACCACATCCAGAAAGCATTCGATTCCGTTCTTATTAAGCTCCTTAATCAGCCTCTTAAGCTCCGTCCCCTCCCGGTTATACTCAGCCTCGCTTGTATAGCTGGTATTGGGCGCAAAAAAGCTGACGGTATTGTAGCCCCAGTAATCCATGACCAGCTTCCCGTCTACCATCCGGCTGTTTTTCATCTCATCAAACTCAAAAATCGGCATCAGCTCCACCGCATTAACGCCCAGCTCCTTCAGATACGGAATCTTCTCCATCAGCCCCGCAAAGGTGCCCGGATATTTAACTCCGGAAGATCCATGCTTTGTAAATCCCCTTACATGCATCTCATAGATAACCAGATCCTCCATCGGTATCAGAGGATTCGGTTCCTTTCCCCAGTCAAAGTCGTCGTTTACCACCCTCGCTTTATAGAACATCCCTTCCTTTTTGGGCCTGCCCCAGACGCTCTGTCCTGTCACGGCCTTGGCATAGATATCCAGAAGTACATTTTTTTTGTTGAATAAAAGACCCTTGGAAGCGTCAAAGGGACCGTCCAGACGGTAAGCATATTCAAAATCCATGATATTCAGGCCAAATACAATCATGGAGTACACCTTTCCGATTCGGTAATGCTCCGGAAACGGCAGCACTGCATAAGGCTCCTCCTCCATCCGGCGGAACAAAAGCAGCTCACAGGAAGTGGCGTTGCAGGAATGCACCGTAAAATTCACGCCCCCCGGAATTGCGGTCGCCCCATTCAGCTCATAGATACCGGGCCTTACCTGAAATCCTGAAATCACATCGATAGCTTCCATATGAATGTTTCCTATCGTACCGAACAATTTTTGTTTATCCATATACCTTCCCCTTCCTTTACCCGCTAATCAAATATCGTCTTCCAATTTTTGTCTTTATATACATTAAAATCCGCATAAGCCGTGCTGTTTTAGGAAATGCTCTGGATATCGGCCGTCCTCCCGGTCCATGAGCCCTTCAGAAAATATCC
>VSNE01000166.1 GCA_009774155.1 Lachnospiraceae bacterium | reverse complement strand
TAGCTATTTTTTGAAAGTTGTGTATAAGCAATTCCCCGGGTTGGCGGTTCTGTGGATAAAACTGCGGAAACCCAAGATCATCTTCCAGGAGTTTCCGCGCCTTTTATCATAAAAGTCAAAAGGTTTTTCCCATTTCGTTTACCAGGCGTTCCATTTCCTGCTTGGACTTCACATTTCTGGCACGTTCAATGGTATTTTCCTTTTCCTTCTCACTCATCGCCGAAAAATGCGCCATTGCCTTTTCATTCATCGCCATCTGAAATGCCAGTCCCAGCGGTATCTCCTTTTCCTCATCCATATGAAAACGCTCCTTTATTTTTTTCTTAGGATAAACAAAACAGATATATTTTATGCCGTTTTCTGAAGAATCCGCATAAATTCCTCCCCGGTAATGGTCTCCTTTTCATAGAGATACTTTGCCAGCTCATGCAGCTTGTCTTTATTTTCAGTCAGAAGGCTGACAGCCTTGCCGTACTGACCTTTCAGCAGTTTACTGACCTTTTCATCCACAATGGCCGCCGTCTCTGCCGCACAGGCAAGAGACGCATCTTGGCCCAGATACTGTCCGTTCACGGTCTCTAACGCCATCATGCCGAATTCATCACTCATACCGTAACGGGTAATCATGGCCCGCGCAAGCTTGGTCATCTGCTCAATATCATTGGACGCTCCCGTTGTCACGGAACCGAATATCAGCTCCTCCGCCGCACGGCCTCCTGCATAGGTGGCAATTTTATTTTCCAGCTCTTCTTTGCTGAAAAGGCACTGATCACGCTGTTCCACCTGCATCGTATAGCCCAGCGCGCCGGAGGTTCTTGGAATAATCGTAATTTTCGTCACCGGCGCTGAATCCGTCTGAAGCGCTGCCACCAGCGCATGGCCGATCTCATGGTATGCCACGATCAGCTTTTCCTTGTCGGAAAGAATCGCATTTTTTTTCTGATAACCGGCAATCACTACTTCTATACTTTCCTCCAAATCTGCCTGGGTCACATAGGCTCTTTTATTCCGCACCGCCCGAAGGGCCGCCTCATTTACTATGTTTGCCAGCTCTGCCCCGGAGGTGCCTGCCGCCGCACGGGCAATTGCATGAAAATCAATGTCGTCTCCGAGCTTTACCTTTTTTGCATGAACCTTTAAAATAGCCTCCCTTCCCGCCAGATCCGGAAGCTCCACGGGAATTCTCCTGTCAAAACGCCCCGGACGCAGAAGCGCCGGGTCCAGAGTTTCCGGACGGTTCGTCGCCGCCAGAATCACAACGCCTCTGGAGCCGTCAAAGCCGTCCATTTCCGTCAGAAGCTGGTTCAGCGTCTGCTCCCGTTCGTCGTTGCCTCCCATGCCTCCTGCATCGCGCTTTTTCCCTATGGTATCAATCTCATCAATAAATACGATGCACGGCGCCTTTTCATTTGCCTGTTTGAACAGATCGCGCACCTTCGCGGCGCCCATACCGACAAACATTTCCACAAACTCCGATCCGGAGATGGAAAAAAACGGCGCCTCTGCTTCTCCGGCCACCGCTTTGGCAAGAAGCGTCTTGCCGGTTCCGGGAGGCCCCACCAAAAGAGCGCCCTTCGGCATTGCCGCCCCTATCTCCTGATACTTTTCAGAATGATGCAGAAAATCCACAATTTCCTGAAGCTGCTCCTTTGCCTCATCCTCTCCGGCCACGTCCTTGAACTTAATGCCGGTCTCGCTGGCTACATAAATTTTCGCATTGCTTTTGCCAAACTGCATGGCGTTGCCCATGCCTCCGCCCATTCTTTTCATCAGCATCCGGGAAAGAAGCTGTCCGATAAAGATAAAAACCGCCACCTGTATTACAATCGAAATAATGGCTCCAAAAAGAGAACCCTCTTCCTCCTTTACCTTTCCGAACTTGCAGCCCGATTCCTTCAGACGATCCACAAGCTCCGGATCGTTAAAGGCCACCGTGGAATAGTAGGACGGCTTCTCCTCGTCTGTGTCTACAAAATAAATATAATCCTTCTCCATCTCTGCCATGGAAACCTTTTTTTCCTCCAGCATGGTAAGAAACGTTCCGTAATCCACTTCTCTAATCTGATTTCTGATAAATCTCGGAAATATAAACGTATTCAGAAGCACTAGGATGGCAAGCGCCATACAATAATAAAAAATCAGGGGTTTTTTTGGTTTTTTCACCTGCTGCACTCTATTCACTCTCCTTTGTCTGACCATTCGTATTTCCTATTATTACCCCCAATAAATGAATTAAATATGAACTGGAATAAATCTTTGATTCTCCCCTTTTCTTTTTTTTCTCTTTCCGGTACAATAGTATTATTAAATAACCGGAGGCATTTATATTATGAAAACCTATGATGTCATCGCTTTAGGCGAATTATTGATTGATTTTACCCAGAACGGACTCAGCGAACAGGGCAACGGCCTTTTTGAAGCAAATCCCGGAGGAGCGCCGTGCAATGTCCTTTCTATGCTGAACAACCTTGGAAAGAAAACTTCCTTTATTGGAAAGGTGGGAAAGGACCAGTTTGGCCTGACCCTGAAAAAAGCTTTGGACGAGCTGGGAATCGGCACGGAAAATCTGATGATGGATTCAGAAATCCACACCACGCTGGCGCTTGTACATACCTTCGCAGACGGAGACCGTGATTTCTCCTTTTACCGGAATCCGGGCGCGGATATGATGCTGCGGGAAGATGAACTGGATGAGGAGCTTTTAAAGAACACCCGTCTTTTCCACTTCGGGACGCTTTCCATGACCCATGAGGGAGTCCGCAAGGCAACCAAGAAAGCGCTTGCAGCCGCCAAAGGGGCAGGCGCGCTTGTAAGCTTTGACCCGAATTTAAGAGAGCCGCTTTGGGATTCTCTGGAGCATGCAAAGGAACAGGTGCGCTGGGGACTTGGACAGTGCGATATTCTGAAGATTTCCGACAATGAAATCCAGTGGCTGACCGGGGAAACCGATTTTACGGAAGGGGTAAAGAAAATCCGCGAAGAGTTCCCCATTCCCCTTATTCTCGTATCCATGGGGAAAGAAGGCAGCAGGGCATATTATAAAGACGGCTATGTGGAGGCTGCTCCGTTCCTGCAGCAGAACACAGTGGAAACCACCGGTGCCGGAGACACCTTCTGCGCCTGCATCATCAACTATGCGCTGGATCACGGCCTGACAGACCTGACAGAAGCACAGTTAAAGGAAATGCTGACCTTTGCAAATGCGGCGGCCTCCATTATCACCACACGGAAAGGCGCTCTTAGAGTTATGCCGTCCAGACAGGAAGTATTGGACTTTCTTGCAGCACGCGCATAAAATAAACCATAAGGGGGAATATTGTATGGAGTTCATGGAAAAAGTGAATACTTTTGCCAAAGCAGCGGCAGACAAGACAAATGAAGTGATCGGGGATACCCGGTTAAGGGCCCAGATTCTGAACGATGAAAAATCTATTAAGGAACTGTACAACAGAATCGGAGCTTACTATTATAAAAAGTTTGCTGCCGGCGAGGCAGTTGACGCCGAGGTGCTGGAATATTGTACGGCTGTCTCCGTACATCTGGCAAATATCGAGGAAAAAAAGTCTGCGCTGAATGCAGGCAGGGGTTCTTCCGGAAATTTCTTCCAAAAAGATCCGTTCGAGCAGGAATAATACATTATTTTAACGGGATCGCCAAAGCATGCGGTCCCGTTTTTTGTTTTAAATGATATGTGCGCTATAAATTTTTTGGACATCCTCACAAATTTCTCACATTTTCCCTATATAATACCTTATCATTTGCAGAATGACAGAAAAGAGGTGATCCAAATGCCCAGAATGCTGATTGTAGATGATGACATCTATCTGAGGAAGCTTGTTCTTACTTATGCGCAATTAGAAAATTTTCAATGCAGCGAAGCAGAAAATTCCTCACAGGCGCTGGAATTGCTCCGGCACTCCAGATTCGATATCATCATCTTAGATGTCATGATGCCGGGGCAGGACGGCTTTGAAACTCTTGCCAAAATCCGTGAATCCGTCCAGACGCCTGTTATCATGCTCACGGCACGCAGCGAGGAATACGATAAGCTGCTCGGATTTAATCTGGGCGCCGATGACTATGTTCCCAAGCCCTTCAGCCCTAAAGAATTGATTGCGAGAGTCAATGCCGTGCTCAGGCGCACCGGAAACAAGCCGCAGGAGCATTTTCTCCGCTTCGGGGGAATGACGATTGATGGAAAAACCCGGATGGTCATACTGGACAAGGTTCCTGTGAAGCTTCCGCCGAAGGAATTTGACCTGCTTTTTAAAATGGCGCAGAATGAACATATTGTATTTTCCAGGGAACAGCTTTTAGATAAAATCTGGGGCTTCGACTACTTTGGCGATACCCGTACCGTAGACACGCATATTAAGTCTCTCAGGGAGCATCTTGGCAGCTACAGAAGATTTATTGAAACCGTTTGGGGAGTGGGGTACAAATTTGAATATCATGAGAAAATATAGAACATCGATCCGAAGCTCCAGTATGATCGTCCAGCTATGGAAAATCATGATGCTTCCGGTAATCCTTACTATTGCTTTTATGTGGATCTTTCAAATCTATTTTATGGAGCAAAATTATGTAAATTCCAATATTTCTGAAATACAGAATCGGCTGGAGCCGGTTCTGGAGGATTTAAAAAAAGAAGATTTAGCTTATGATGAGCAAATGATATCCTATCTCAGCAATATTGTCCACGGAAAAATGCTGATTGCAGATCAGAACGGGCAGTTATTGATTCTGTACAGCTACGGCCTGCCTATTAATCTGGCGGAAAGCCATGCAGATATCCTTGTCTGGGAGTGTATCGCAAACAGCGAAGAGTATCAGAATGTTCTGGCAGGAAAGCCTTACGAGAAGGGACGGCGGGAGGGCGCCCGCATTAAATCTTATGAATCCGGAGTGCCGATCCGGTACTATGGCGAGAATGCTTATTTGATTCTTTATCGCTCCTTTGACGAGCTGTACTCTGTGCTGGACATGAACCGCAGACAGTTAATAATGCTCAGCATCCTCCTGACTCTGGCGGCTTCCGTACTTGCCGCATTTCTGGCCAAAAAATTCGCCAGACCTATACTGGACATCAAAGGCGCCGTGGATCGTCTGGCTCAGGGAGAGCTGACTGCAGTTCCCGGCTTCCAACGGGGGGACGAAATCGGACAGCTTGCATACTCTGTGGAAGAGCTGGGTACCGCCCTTCAAAGAGTGGATATGCTGCGAAAAGAGGTCATTGCAAATGTCTCTCATGAGCTGAGGTCTCCGCTGGCCCTTATCATAGGCTATGCGGAAATGGTAAAGGATATTACCTGGAAGAATCCTGTAACCCGCAGCGAAAACCTGAACCTGATTATCAGCGAATCCCGCCGTATGAGTGAAATGGTGGACGATATCATGGACTATTCTCAGCTGCAGTCCGGTTATCTTCAATTAAAAAAAGGGGAATATGATCTGTGTGAGATCGTAGAGACAGAATGCCTCCGGTACGAGCAGATTGCCCGGGATAACCATCTGACGCTTCTGACAGAGCATCCCGGCAAGGAATATATGGTTCATGTGGATGCCCTGAAAATCAGCCAGGTCATCCGCAATCTGTTAAATAACGCAATCAACCATACCCAGGACGGCAATACAATTACCGTATCCGTTTCAGAAGCTTCCGGCGGATATAAGGTATCTGTTATCAATCCCGGGGAGCCTATTTTGGAGGAAGAAAAAAACATTATCTGGGAACGCTACCAGCGCAGCCAGCATCAGGGCGGCAGACGGCAGGGAACCGGCATCGGCCTTTCGATTGTCAGTACTATTTTAAACGCCCATGGCATAGACTATGGCGTGGAATGCGGCGGCGGGCTGATCTGCTTCTGGTTCCTGTATAAAAAATAGCCGGCTGCTGCGGCCGGCCGGTTTGTCTGTTTCTATGCCTCATATTCATAGCAGCAGCAGTCAAACCATGAAATGACGGATTTTCTCCGATACACCAAATGAAACGGCGTATGATTGACCACATAATCATGGCAGACCGGATGCAGATAAATAAATCTGCACTTCCTCGGCTTTCTTCTTATAGTTTCAAGCACATGTCCTATCATATCCTCAAAAATTTCCAGCATGTAATTTTCTTCCGGATTGGCAATAAATTCTTCGCACTGGGCAATCACCTCGTCAGCCACATAATCCGCCATAAAAAGCCCGGCTTCCGATTTCTTTTCTTCAAATACAATAACTTCTTCATAC
>VSNE01000165.1 GCA_009774155.1 Lachnospiraceae bacterium | reverse complement strand
CCGTCCGGCAGTCAGCCGGACAGGGAACGGCAAAATTTTTTACACTTCTTTTACTTCTTTATCTCACATGAGCAAAAAGTCAGGGAATCAAGCAGCTCATGGCCGGCGGAGGGGTAGTCTTAATTGGAACACAGCTTGTCCCGCAGCTTGTGACTTTGTTCCCGGCAAGATAAGGGAAAGGGGACCTGCACATGTTCGACGGCATCTTTGAGGCAATCGATGAATGGATAAGGGGGCTTCTAATCGGAATCATCCGTTTCAACCTTACAACGATGTTTGATGATATCAATGAAAAGACAGCGGGCATCGCTGCCCAGGTCGGGAAGACCCCGCAGGCATGGAACAGCAGTATCTTCAGCCTGATACGGAACCTTTCAGATTCGGTTATTATGCCGATCGCAGGAATGGTCATCACGTTTGTACTCTGCTATGAACTGATTTCCATGCTGACCACAAAAAATAACATGAATGAAATAGACACCTGGATGTTCTTTAAATATTTCTTCAAGATGTGGGTGGCAGTCTACCTTGTCAGCCATACGTTTACCATTACCATGGCGGTTTTTGACGTGGGGCAGCACCTGGCCAGCGCCGCAGGAGGAGTGATCAGTTCGCAGACTGCTGTGAACGTGGATTTCATGGTGGACGAGATTGCAGAGTCTAAGGGGTATGCGGAACTGGCAGTTCTGGCCATGGAAACTATGCTGGTCAGCCTGTATATGAAAATTATGTCAGTTTTAATTGTCGTCATTCTTTACGGGCGTATGGTAGGGCTCTATTTATACACCTCGGTTGCCCCGATTCCATTTGCGACTATCACGATGTCCAACCTGGACTGGGGAAGAATCGGGAACGGTTATTTCCGGGGGCTTCTGGCATTTGCATTCCAGGGTTTTTTTATGATGGTGTGCGTAGGCATTTATGCGGTGCTGGTATCCAATATCCATGTGTCAGACAATATACATCTGGCGCTGTTTGAGGTTTCCGCTTATACCCTGATCCTGTGCACATGGCTGAAAAGAACAGAAGGCCTGTCACGCTCAATTTTCAATGCCTGAAAAGGGGAAAACATCAAAGAAAGGAAAAGCAGCGGAAACGGAGATTTCCCCGTCCAGAAGTGTTTCCGCCTGCAGCAGAAATATTATTATGGCGTATGTGTCAGTACCAAAGGATCTGACAAAAGTAAAAAACAAAGTGATTTTGAATCTTACAAAAAGGCAGGTTATCTGCCTTACCGCGGCGGCGGCCATAGGGCTTCCCTTTTATTTTTTTACACGGGGTTATATTGGGACAAGCAATGCGACATCCTGTATGGTGCTTTTGATGCTTCCGGCATTTTTGTTTGCCATGTATGAAAAGGACGGGATGCCCCTGGAAAAGATCCTTTTCAATGTGATCCGGGTAAAACTGTCAAGGTCTGCCGTCCGGAGATATGAAGTAGAAAACCTGTATGAACCGAAGAAGGACGCGGCCGGACTAAAAATACAAAAGAAAGGGGAAGGAAAGCATGCAGCGAAAAAGGGCTATACATCCTGAAAACAGGACAGGTAAAAAGCCGGACAAGTATGGAGCGGCCCGAAAGGAGAAGAGGATTTCTGCACAGAATTCCATTCCGTACCGGGAAATGGCAAAAGACGGAATCTGCCGTGTCCAGGCCCAATATTATTCCAAGACCATCCAGTTTTATGATATCAACTACCAGTTGGCGCAGAATGATGATAAAAGCGCCATCTTTGAAAACTGGTGCGATTTTCTTAATTATTTTGACAGCGCCATCCATTTCCAGCTATCCTTTATCAACCATCACAGCAGCATGAAAGAATATGAATCCATTATCCAGATAAAACCGCAGAATGACGCCTTTGACGATATCCGCATGGAGTACGCGCAGATGCTCAAAGATCAGCTTGCAAAAGGGAACAATGGACTTGTGCGTACAAAGTACATTACCTTCGGGATTGAGGCTGGCAATATCCGGGAAGCAAAGCCGAAGCTGGAACGGATTGAGGCTGACATCCTGAATAATTTTAAGATGCTGGGGGTTCTGGCCTATCCCCTGAATGGGGAAGAACGCCTGCGGATCATGTATGAGACATTCAATCCCGATGAAAAAGCGCCGTTTCGGTTTTTGTATGACTGGATGCTGCGCGCCGGGATGAGGACAAAGGATTTTATAGCTCCCACAAGCTTTGTGTTCAGGGATGGGAAAAGTTTCCAAATGGGAAATACCATGGGGGCGGTATCCTACCTGCAGATACTGGCGCCGGAGCTGACGGACAAGATGCTCGCAGAATTTCTGGAAATGGACCAGGATCTGATTGTGAACCTTCACATCCAGTCTCTGGATCAGATGCAGGCAATTAAACTGGTAAAAAGCAAAGTGACAGATATTGACCGCATGAAGATCGAGGAGCAGAAAAAAGCGGTGCGCTCCGGGTATGACATTGACATTATCCCATCTGATCTAAATACTTACGGAAGCGAGGCGAAACGGCTTTTGGAGGATCTCCAGTCCAGGAATGAAAGGATGTTCCTTGTGACGGTATTGTTCCTGAACACAGCAGGAACAAAACAGGAGCTTGACAATGCAGTATTCCAGACAGCCGGAATTGCACAAAAATATAACTGTTCTCTGCGGAGACTGGACTATATGCAGGAGCAGGGCCTGATGAGCAGCATCCCGCTGGGACTGAACCTGATTCCAATTAAACGTGCCCTGACTACTACATCCACGGCGATTTTTGTGCCGTTTACCACCCAGGAACTATTTATGGACGGGGAATCTCTCTATTATGGTCTGAACGCACTGTCTAATAACATGATCATGGCAGACAGGAAGAAGCTGAAAAATCCAAATGGTTTGATACTCGGCACGCCGGGTTCCGGCAAATCCTTTTCAGCGAAACGTGAGATTACCAATGCCTTTTTTACCACCCAGGATGATATTATTATCGGAGATCCGGAGGGGGAATATTATCCCCTTGTGAATGAGCTTGGAGGACAGGTGATCCATATTTCCGCTTCCAGCCGTGACTATATCAATCCGATGGACATCAACATGGATTATTCGGATGACGATAATCCGTTAGGGGTAAAGAGCGATTTTATCTTATCTTTATGCGAGCTGATTATGGGGGCAAGGAACGGCATTGAGGCGGAAGAAAAATCCGTGATTGACCGCTGTCTGCCGATTGTGTATCAGAAATATTTTGAACATCCCGTGCCGGAGAATATGCCGGTGCTTGGAGATTTGTACCAATGTCTGCGGCAGCAGAAAGAGGTGCAGGCACAGAGGATTGCAACGGCGCTGGAAATCTATGTGAACGGTTCCTTAAAAGTATTCAACCACCGGACCAATGTGGAACTGGAAAACCGTATCATCTGCTTTGATATCAAGGATTTGGGGAAACAGCTTAAAAAGCTGGGGATGCTGATTGTCCAGGATGCGGTCTGGAACCGTGTGACCGTCAACCGTGCTGCATGCAAATCCACCAGATATTATATAGATGAGTTCCATCTTCTTTTGAAGGAAGAGCAGACAGCGGCATATTCCGTGGAGATTTGGAAGCGCTTCCGTAAGTGGGGAGGAATCCCGACAGGCATTACGCAGAACATCAAAGATCTGCTGGCCAGCAGGGAGATCGAAAATATTTTTGAAAACTCTGATTTTATTTATATGCTCAACCAGGCAGCCGGGGACCGGCAGATTTTAGCGAAACAGCTCAGCATTTCTCCGCATCAGTTATCTTATGTAACGAACAGCGGGGAGGGTGAAGGGCTTATTTTTTACGGAAATACCATAATCCCGTTCAAAGACAAATTTGACAGGTCGCTGCGCCTTTATAAACTGATGACCACAAAGCCATCGGAGAAAGGGCAGGAGGCAGGAGCTTAAAAGTATGCTGACGAAAGGGGATAAAGGCCGTGCCAAAGCAGGAATTTAAGGCGAGGGATAAAACCGTAGAAAAAATGGGGCGCGACGGCCTGATGCGGGAAAATCTGAGAAGCGGGGAGGCTGTGAAGGCAGGCAGAAGGGAAGCCGAGAGTCTGGACAGAACCGTACAGGGAACAGAGCCGGTTAATTTACAAAAGCTTCGGGTTCATCGGGCGGATCAGGATCAGAAGGAGGAAAAATGCAGGCGGAAGCATGCCCAATGTTCTGGATTCCGGATCGATACAGGCGCTTCTTTTTGCGGACAGGAAAAGAAACTGGATCAGGGCGCACCGTCTTATATATCTGAATCGGAGGAAAAGGGGGAAAGCGTTCCGGATGCAGGCAGACAGGATCGCGGGTTTCTTCCCGGTCTTGAATGTGCAGAGGATACATACCGGCCGGCATCCCAAGCTCTGTCCTGCGGAAGTGATTCCGGAGGCGGGCCTGTCCGGGAAAAACGATTTTTTGAACATTCTTTACGGCTTGAGTCCCTCCGTCCTTTTGAAATCCGTGATTCCGGAGAAATATCCGGTCGGTCTGATCAGAAGCAGAGAAATCCGCAGGCGCAGGAAGAAGAGAAAAAGGAGCTGCCGGAATCTGCAGCCGGCGAACCGCCGGTGCATGGCAGAAGCGTTCCAGACGTCCCATTCAAACCTGAAAGAGGACTGCCTGAACATTCTTTCAGGATGCAGAATGTCCGTCCTTTTGAAACCCCGTCATATAGAAAAATGCCGGAGGAGCCGTCCGGAGGACAGAAGAATCCTCAGATACAAAAGGAGAACCCCCAAGTTCCTCCCGAAACGGACAATCTGATAGAAACTGTTCACAGGGGAAACCAGGAAACAGCAGGGCATCGCAAGGACAAGGAGTGTCCCACAAATTTTTCCCGGCTTTCTTTTGAAGATGAGGGCGGCATGGCGCGCGGGGCCGGAATTAAAAAAATGGCGGCATCTGCAGTATTTGATTCAGCCAGGGCTTATATCAGGAGCGGAGAACAGGAAGAGGAACAGAATCATACTGCTGCAGAGATTTTAAATAAAGCAGGACATGCAGGGGAGGGTATCCTGCTTTATTCCCTGTACAGCTCCAGACGCAGGAAGAGAAGGGAGTCCTCCCGGTTTTCTGAAAAAGAGACCGGAACACAAAAGGAGCGCCTGCGGTTTGAAGAGGCGCGGAAACCTGAATCAGAAGCGGCAAACCGGGCCAGGCAGGAAGAAGAGAAAGCCGTGAGGAAATCCTTTCAGAAAAAGCAGTATAAAAATGCATACCAGAGGGCGGAAAATGGCACAAATCCGGCCCCGGATGCAGCAAATGCAGTCCAAACCATTACGGGAAAGGCAAAACGTGCAGTGACAAAGGCTGCTAAGAACATCGGCATACTTTTTAGAGCGGCGACAGCAGTGACGCTGCTTTTGGGCTTTGTGTCAACCGGGCTGTCAAGCTGCGGGGCCATGATTCCAGGCGCCGGTTCTATTATTACAGGGACGACTTATCCAAGCACAGACGAGGACATTTATGCTGCGGAAGCACACTATTCAGCCCTGGAGGATGCCCTGAACCGTCAGATTAATAATATGGAGTCCACACATCCGGGATACGATGAATACCGCTATCAGGTGGATGAGATTTCCCACAATCCTTACCACCTGATTTCTTATCTCACGGTAGTCTTTCAGGAATTCACATATGAGCAGGTGAAGGACGCGCTGCAGGAACTGTTTTCCGGCCAGTACCGGCTTAAGATAAAGGAAATTGTGGAAACGCGCACCCGTATAAACAGTCATGGGCATGAAGAGGAATATGACTATTATATCCTCTGCATTTCACTTACCAACCTTGGCTTCGATACGGTGGCAAAAAGCTTCCTGACACCGGAACAGGCGGAACTTTATGATATCTATAATATTACCTGCGGGAACCGGGACTACCTGTTTGATAAGGAAACTATTCCCGGGCCGGATAATTCCGGAGGAGGCGGCTTTGACATCCCGGGGGAAGCCTTATCAGACCAGAAGTTCGCCAATATGATCCGCGAAGCAGAAAAATACCTGGGTTATCCGTATGTATGGGGCGGCGACTCTCCCAGTACCGGTTTTGACTGCTCTGGTTTTGTGAGCTGGGTGATTAACCACTGCGGGAATGGATGGAATGTAGGAAGGCAGACGGCGGAGGGGCTCCGGAACTGCTGCGCTTATGTGTCCCCTGCGGATGCAAGGCCGGGAGATCTGATATTTTTTCAGGGGACCTATCAGACACCAGGCGCAAGCCATGTAGGGATTTATGTCGCCCGCAATATGATGATCCACTGCGGAAACCCCATGCAATATCCAAATAAAAA
>VSNE01000164.1 GCA_009774155.1 Lachnospiraceae bacterium | reverse complement strand
TGCTTGCAGTGATACTGGGCTTTTCTGTGAATGTCGAAGGGGTGTCGGCAGCAGATGGCGACGGAACGGTGAATGCGAAGGTGAGGGTGCAGTATGGGCAGTCAGAAGCCAGAAGCATGCTGAACATGATCAATGATTTCCATACAGGAAATGATGCCTGGGCATGGAATGAGGACAATACGGAGAAGAAAAAATACGACAGCGCGCCGCTGGTCTATGATTATGATCTGGAGAAGGCAGCCATGCTGCGCGCTGCAGAGATAGCGGTTTCTTATTCACATACCAGGCCCAATGGACAGACGTGCTTTACTGCCTATACCGGAAACCACCGGGGAGAGAATATTGCGGCAGGCTACCGGACGGCATCGGCGGTTTTTCAGGCATGGCAGGAAACGAATGAAAAATACAATGGTCAGGGACACCGCCGGAATATGCTGAATAATTTTCAGGCAGTCGGCATCGGGCATGTATATTACAACGGCTATCACTATTGGGTGCAGGAGTTCCGCTCACCGGCGGGCAGTACATCTGCAATCGCCGCTAATGATTCTGAGACATTGGTAGAGCTGGAGCTTTTGAAATCGGCTATTACCAATGTATCTCTGACACCTTCTGTAAAGTCTCTTACTCTTTCCGGCGGCAAGACTGCGGATCTGCCGAAGCTTACAATAAGCATCAGGATGTCGGGAAGCTGGCCTTCAAATTCAGAGAAGCAGGTTGAACTGCCGTATTCGTGGAGTGTTGCGGACGAGGGATACGCTTCTGTTACAGGCGGTAAGATCGTCGGCAAAAAGGCCGGTTCCACAGAACTGACAGCCACGGTATTAGGAAAGACAATCACAATACCAGTGACAGTAAAGGCTGACGCAGGAGACAATTCAGATCCGGGTAATGATCCTGGCGGGGACGGAAACGGAAATGACGGAAGCGGAGATACCGAAAACGGAAATGACGGAGACGGAGGAAACGGAACCGGCGATCAGAAACCGGACGATCCGGTATCAGGACCTAAAAAGGATTCTATATATACAGTCTCTAATGTGAAATATAAAATTACTTCTGCTGAAGCCGGAAGGTATACGGCGGCAGTATCCGGGCCTTCTAAGAAGACGCTGAAAAGTGCCGCCGTGCCGGCGACGATAACTGTTGACGGAACGGTTGTTAAGGTAACGGAAATTTTACCGAATGCCTTTAAAGAATGTAAGAAGCTGAATAGCGTCAGCATCGGAAAAAATGTTACAAGGATTGGAAGTCAGGCATTTTACGGCTGTACATCGCTTACCGCTGTGAAGGGATGCAGCGGAATAGAGTCCATTAAGAGCAAGGCATTTTATAAGTGTGCAAAGCTTGTAACTGTTGGAAGCAGGAATAAAACAATCACACTTTCAAAGGTAAAGACGATTGACAGCAGTGCGTTCTATGGCTGTAAGGCGATAAAAAAGGTGAATCTTACATCGGCGGCGCTGACGGAGCTTGGCAGTTCTTCATTCAGCGGGTGTACGTCTATGACAAGCTTTACCGCCAAATCCAAAAAGCTGTCATCAATTGGAAAAAAAGTTTTTTATGGAGACAAAAGGCTGGCGGTCATTGTACTGAAGACAGAGAAGCTTACAAAAGCAAAGGTTGGAGACAATGCATTCAAAGGGATTAAAAGTACCTGCAGGATCACTGTGCCGGCTAAAAAGGTGGCAGCCTATAAGAAAATCTTTAGGGCAAAAGGAGCGGGAAGCAAGGTAAGGGTTACAAAGTAATCCGATTGTATGTATAAAGTATTGATTGTGGAAGACGACGGTATCATATCAGAGACGATCTGCAGACACCTTAGGAAATGGGGATATGAGGTGGAATGCGCCGCGGATTTTAATCATGTACTGGATCATTTCATCCGGTTTGAGCCTCAGCTTGTGCTGATGGACATTGGGCTTCCTTTTTATAACGGTTATTTTTGGTGTCAGGAGATCCGGAAGATTTCCCAGGTGCCGGTCATGTTTGTATCATCTGCTTCTGATAATATGAACATTGTTATGGCAGTAAATATGGGAGGGGATGATTTTATTGTCAAGCCCTTTGATCTGGAGGTGCTGTCAGCCAAGGTGCAGGCAGTTCTTCGCAGAACCTATGCTTTCCAGAATCAGATCTCATCCGTTCTTTCCTGCGGCGGAGCGGTTCTGAATCTGGCGGACATGTCTTTAAGCTTTGAGGGCAGGAGACTGGAGCTGTCAAAGAATGAATTCCGGATACTTCAGATTTTGTTTGAACATGCAGGGAATACGGTGACACGGGGAAGTATTATGAAGCGTTTATGGGATGATGAATGCTTTGTGGATGATAATACTTTGACAGTAAATGTGAACCGCTTAAGACGGGTGCTGGAGGAGGCCGGACTTGTGAATTTTATCCAGACAAAAAAAGGCGTGGGCTATCAGATTAACAGGCGGCAGGACAGGTAAAAAGCATGAAAAGGATGATGAAGGCTTATATAAGAGAGCATGGGAAGACGGCTGCAGGCTATATATTTCTTGCGGCGGTTCTGTATGCGGTTGCAGGCTTATATGGCTATGGACAGTCTGTGAAAAATATGTCTTATGCTTTGGTTCTGGCTGCTTTTTCGGGTCTGTGCATCAGTATATGGGATTTTGTACACTACATGAAAAGGTGCAGGGAACTTCTGAATGTATTGCAAAAAGAAGGGGAAAGGGCGGATGATCTTCCGCCCTTTCACTCTCTGCCGGAAAAATATTATCAGGATATGATTCGCGGTGCAGATCAGAGGATGCGTCTGATGATATCTGAGTATGACCAGAAGAAGAAGAATATGACGGATTATTATACTATGTGGACGCATCAGATCAAAACCCCTATTGCGGCTATGCGCCTTCTGCTTCAGGAAGAGGATAATGGCGGGCCGAATACAGGGCAGGCGATGGAACAGCTGTTTAAGATTGAACAGTATGCGGAGATGGCGCTCCATTATGCCAGACTGGACAGTATGTCTTCCGATCTGCTGCTTAAAAGCTGCGATATTTACAGAATTGTAAAGCAGGCGGTAAAAAAGTATTCGGTTTTGTTTATAGGAAGCGGCCTTTCTTTCTCTATGGAAGAATTTTCCCTTCAGGCCGTGACAGATGAAAAATGGCTGTCCTTTGTAATTGAGCAGGTTTTGTCCAATGCCTTGAAGTATACGGTCTGCGGAGGAATCCGCATTTATGGATACGCATCCTTTC
The DNA here is from genome assembly GCA_009774155.1 of Lachnospiraceae bacterium. GTDB lineage: Bacteria > Bacillota > Clostridia > Lachnospirales > Lachnospiraceae > Hominiventricola. The sequence continues at coordinate 3,131 of VSNE01000164.1, read as the reverse complement.
TGGTGATTGAGGATACCGGCATCGGAATCAGCGAAACGGATCTGCCCAGAATCTTTGAAAGAGGGTTTACCGGGTATAACGGAAGAATGGATAAAAAATCCACAGGTATCGGGCTGTATTTGTGCAGGCAGATTCTGGACAGGCTGTCTCATACGATCCGGGTGGAATCCTGCGTGGGACAGGGAACAAAAGTGATAATTGGATTGTGACAGAAATGTAAGATGAAGGAAAGGAAATGTAAGCCGAATAAATGGCAGGACATTTCCTTTTTGTTTACAATGGATAACAGAATAAGAAATGAGAGGACAAAACAATGGCGCTTTTGGAAGTGAAAAACGTAAAAAAAGTATATACTGCCCGATGGGGTTCCGTGAAGGTGCAGGCATTAAGCGACGTAAATTTTTCTGTTGAGGAAGGAGAGTATGTGGCGATTATGGGAGAGTCCGGTTCCGGTAAAACGACGCTCCTTAATATTCTTGCCTCCCTTGACAGGGCGACGAGCGGGCAGGTCCTGCTTCGGGGAAAGGATTTATCGGAAATCCGCCAAAGGGAGCTGTGCGCGTTTAGGAGGGATCATCTGGGATTTATTTTTCAGGATTTTAATCTTCTGGATACCTTATCATTAAAGGACAATATTTTTCTGCCGCTGGTGCTTGCGGGAACGGATCACAGAGAGATGGAGGGACGGCTGATGCCCCTGGCTGCCCGGCTGGATATATCGGATATTCTGGAAAAATACCCCTATGAGGTATCCGGCGGACAGAAGCAGAGGGCGGCAGCATGCAGGGCGCTGATTACAAAGCCCGATATAGTGCTTGCGGATGAACCGACAGGAGCCCTGGATTCCAGAGCGTCGGGCAGGCTTCTGCGCCTTCTGGGAGAAGTGAACCGGGAGGGACAGACGATTCTGATGGTAACGCACAGCATTCAGGCGGCAAGCCATGCGGGCCGTGTGCTCTTTATTAAGGATGGCTGTGTGTTTCATCAAATCTACAGGGGCAGCCAGAGCGATGAGATGATGTATAAAATGATTTCAGACGCCCTTACGGTATTGCAGGCGGAACAAACGCCGGAGGAGGCGCAGGCATGAAAAAATGGAGGCTTCTGCCTGTATTGGCAGCGAAAGGAATTGTACAAAATGGAAATGTATATTATCCATATCTTGTTTCTGCTGTTTTTTCCGTATTCACTTATTTTGCTTTTACTTCTATTCTGCATAATGATCTGATACAGACTCTGCCCCACAGTACCTATGCATGGATCATGCTTCTGATAGGGAGAGTGCTTTTGGGAATCATTCTGCTTCCGTTTCTGTATTATGCTAACAGCTTTCTGATTAAGCGGAGAAAAAAGGAGCTGGGACTGTACAGTCTGCTGGGGCTGGAGAAAAAGCATATTGGAATAATGCTGTTTATAGAAATGCTGATTGGATACGGCATATCCGCAGGAGGGGGAATTCTGTTTGGAACCGTGTTTTCCAAGCTGCTGTTTCTGCTGCTGCTAAGGCTTAGCTCTCTTCCGGTGGATGCGGAATTTGTCTTTACATGGAAAGCGGTGAGGGAGACTCTGGTGTTTTTTGCGGCAGTGTTTTTCTTTAATTTTATCTGTAATCTGATACCCCTTCACAGGGTCCGCCCGGTCGAACTGCTCTCGGGAAGCCGCAAAGGGGAAAAGGAGCCACGGTTTTTGGGGCTTTGGACTGTTGCGGGCCTGCTGGCGCTTGGAGCCGGCTATACAGTGGCCGTGAGGGCTGAAACAGACAGCATGATTTTCTTTAATTTTTTTCTGGCGGTTTTCCTGGTGATTACAGGCACGTATTTTTTGTTTACGTCCGGCAGTGTGGCTTTTTTAAGGCTGATGCGCGGAAATCGGCGGATTTACTATCAGCCGTCTAAATATATCACCATTTCCGGTATGTATTACCGGATGAAAAAAAGTGCGGCGGGGCTGTCGAATATCTGCATTTTTTCCACCATGGTCATTATTACGCTGACCTGTACAATCACTTTGTATGCGGGGATTGATGAGATTACACATTATGATTATCCGTATGACATAAAAGCCTCATATGACGGTTCCGGAATTTCAAGTGCGCAGGTGGAGGAAAAGGCGGCGGAGCTGGCCGAAAAATGTAATCAGACCATCCTGAGGCTGGACAGCTTTGAAGAGATAGTATTTCCGTGCGGAAAGGAAGGAATCCGATTTCAGGAGGAGTTCCCGTCAGAAAGAGTCCGGGATAATTATAAAGTACATTTTATAACGCTGGAGGACTATAACCGGCTGAGCGGGGAGCGGGAAGAGCTTTCGGACGGGCAGGTAATCATTTATTCAACAGGCGCTGATTATAACCATGAAGAAATGGAGTTTATGGGGATAACTGCAGAAGTGAAGAAAGAGATAAAGGAGCTGTTTCCGTATCCTAAGGAAGAAAGAAACAAGCTTAGGTCGGAGTTTATTGTCATCGTAAAGGATGATGAGACCCGCAGAGACTATATTAAGGTATGGTCAGAAAGAACCTTGGAGCCTGCAGAGGACCTGGAAAAAACGATCCGGCAGAAGACAGGAATTGTTCTGGAAGGAAAGGATGAAGGTAAGAAAGAATTTGCCGCGGAATTTGCCGGCTGGTGCAGACGGCAGACGGGCTTTTTTATGAATGTTTCAGACGGACTGGAGGGCAGGGCGATTCTGTATTCCATGAATGGAGGGCTTTTGTTTATCGGCATTGTATTCGGGCTGATTTTCTTTATGTGCCTTCTGCTTGTTATGTACTATAAGCAGATATCTGAAGGGTATGAGGATCAGGGCAGCTTTGAAATTATGAAGAAGGTAGGGATGGGCGATGAAGAAATTCAGGGCGCCATCAGAAAGCAGGTTCTTATGGTATTTGTTCTGCCCCTTGCCGGTTCTCTGGTTCATGCGTCAGTGGGCATGGTTATGGTAAGCCGGCTGATGGCGGGGATCAGGATGTTTGACATCAGACTGCTTATATTCTGTGAAGCAGGGGTGGGGCTGGCTTTTATAGCCGTTTACGGAATCAGCTATCTGACCACGTCGAAATCTTATTATCATATTATAAAATGACAGACAGAGGGACTTGTAATGCGGGGAACTGTATTACAAGTCCTTTCCTT
>VSNE01000163.1 GCA_009774155.1 Lachnospiraceae bacterium | reverse complement strand
ATATATTAGTATGGTCAGCCCAAAATGTCAATGGGAAATTTTCTAATTTTAGTATTTCTTTATAAATTTTACATCTGATTTATTGTTTCTGATCTGTTCCAGTTCCCGGAATACACAGTCATTCACTACTTTGATATTCGTTCCCCGCATACCGGAGGAACGGGATTCGATCACGCCGGCGCTCTCAAACTTACGCAGAGCGTTTACGATCACCGAACGGGTAATTCCCGCCTTGTCCGCAATTCTGCTGGCCACCAGTGTGCACTCGTTTCCCTTCATCTCATCGAATACCAGAAGAATCGCTTCCAGCTCTGTCACGGAAAGTGTGCTGACAGCAGATTGTACAATCTGTTGTCTGCGGGCCTCCTCGGCATTCTCCTCATGTACGGAGCGCATCATCTCCAGTCCCACAACGGTTGTTCCGTACTCGCTTAAAATAATATCGTCTATCTCATAATCATCCTCGTACTTATATAGAAACAGTGTGCCCAATCTTTCTCCCGCTATATCGATAGGAGTCACTAAAGCCTGATATTTTTTGATATTTTCCATTCCAAAGCCAAGAGTCTGCAGATTTACATTCTCCTTTGTAGACAGAATGCCCAGCAGACGTTCATTCAGGAGCGGATCAATCAGGCTTCCGACTTTATCTACAAGCAGTTCATGGATCTCCTCCACCCCTTCATAGCGTCCAATACCGAGTACCTTCCCCTTTTTGCTGATAACAAGCACATTAGACTGCAAAATATCCGATAAAACCTTGCAGATATCATTAAATACTACCTTGCTGGAATTGTTGTTATGCAGAAGCTTGTTAATTTTTCGGGTTTTGTCTAATAATTGTACACTCATCTCTCCCTCTCCTATTTTCAGGATCATCATTTTTTGCATTTAATCAAAAACAAAGTGCCGCTACAAATACAGCCGCACTTTGCATATTATCATACAGAAAACCAAATTTCAATTAATTTTTTAAATTTTCAGTCACTACCCGGCCATACATCAAAATATACGTGCAGCAGCAGCAAAATGTACGCGTCATTCCTTGACCGCTTCCTCTTTCCCGGCCTCCGGCTTTTTCCATGATACATAATCGCACTCCGGATATCCCTCGCAGCTATAGAATTTCCGGCCTTTGGAGGAACGGCGGAGCACCACCTCTTTGCCGCACTTCGGACAGGGTACGCCGATCTTCTCCAGATAAGGCTTCGTATTTCTGCAGTCCGGAAACCCCGGGCAGGCCAGAAACTTTCCGTGAGGACCGTACTTTACAACCATATTCCTTCCGCACTGTTCACAGACTTCATCCGTAACTTCATCCTCAATCTTAACCTTCTCCAGTTCCTCCTCGGCCGTCTTCACTGCCTCGTCCAGATCCGGATAGAAATTGCTGACCACCGTTTTCCAGCCCACCAGTCCATCCTCCACCATGTCCAGAAGAGACTCTACGTTTGCTGTAAAATCAGACTCCACAATGCTTGGAAACGCCTGCTTCATCATATGATTGACTACCTCGCCAATCTCCGTCAGATACAGGTTCCTGCCTTCCTTTGCCACATAACGGCGGGCAATAATTGTACTGATGGTGGGGGCATAGGTGCTCGGCCTTCCGATCCCAAGCTCCTCCAGCACCTTCACAAGCGCCGCCTCCGTAAAATGGGCGGGCGGCTGTGTAAAATGCTGTTTTTCATCCAGACTCTCCAAAGTCAGCACAGAGTTTTTATCAATCGCCTTCACTAATGTGTTGCTGCCATTCTTCTCATCGTCATCCTGCACATAAACAGACATAAACCCGTCAAATACCACAGAAGAAGCTGACACGGTAAAACGATAGCCGCCTCCGTCAATCCGGACAGAGATCGTATGGTATTTTGCATCTGCCATACAGCTTGCCGTAAAGCGTTTCCAGATCAGCTGATACAGCCGGAACTGATCTCTTGAAAGGGAATCCTTTATGGCTGCAGGGAGCCGCCGGATATCCGTAGGGCGGATCGCCTCATGGGCATCCTGTATTTTTTTGTCGGAGTCCTTCTTCACCGCCCCGTGATGCAGATATTTTTCTCCGTACGTATCAGTTATATAAGAGGCCGCCGCCTTCGCCGCCTCATCTGAGATTCTGGTGGAGTCTGTACGCAGATACGTAATCATACCAACCGTACCCTGCCCCTCGATATCGATTCCTTCATAAAGCTGCTGCGCCAGGCGCATCGTCTTGGAGGTGGAAAAATTCAGCACCTTCGACGCTTCCTGCTGGAGTGTGCTTGTGGTAAACGGCAGCGGAGCCTTTTTGATGCGTTCTCCGTTTTTCACATCCGCCACCGAAAACGAAACGTCTTTTAAGGCCGAAAGCACCTGATTCATCTCTTCCTCAGAATGGATTTCCAGCTTTTTCTCCGTTGTCCCATAAAATTTTGCCGTCAGAGGCTTTTTCTCTCCCTTTACAGCAAACCGGGCATCCAAAGTCCAGTATTCCTCCGGCACAAATGCATTGATCTCCTCTTCCCGGTCCGCAATAATCCGAAGCGCCACTGACTGTACGCGCCCTGCGCTGAGCCCCCTCTTAACCTTTGCCCACAGAATCGGGCTGATACGGTAGCCTACCATACGATCCAGCATCCTGCGCGCCTGCTGGGCATCCACCAGATCCAGGTTAATCTCCCGGGCATGCTTAATAGATTCCTTCACTGCGCTTTTAGTAATCTCATTGAATGTAATCCGGTACATTTTCTTTGCATCCAGATTCAATGCCTTAGATAAGTGCCAGGAGATCGCCTCTCCTTCCCGGTCCGGGTCGGTTGCCAGATAAACCTTATCTGCTTTTTTTGCCTCTTTTCTAAGCTTTGCCAGAATGTCCCCTTTTCCGCGGATTGTAATATATTTGGGTTCATAGTCATGCTCCACATCAATTCCAAGCTGACTCTTAGGAAGGTCACGCACATGGCCGTTGGAAGCCATAACCTCATAATTAGCACCCAGAAACTTTTTAATTGTCTTCACCTTTGCAGGCGACTCCACAATAACCAGATATTTTGCCATCGCTATTCCCCAAGTCTGTTCTCACATAATTATTTTTCTGAGCTTCCCGAATATAGCCCTTCAGCTCCAGCCCCACAAGCAGGGGCAGAACCTTTGCGGGGGAAAATCCGGTTCTTTGAACCAGCTCCTCCAAACTTACAGGCTGTAAACGTATCCAACTATACACGATATTTTCGTCCTTTGCAAGTATATTTTTTACAAATTTCTGCTCGTTTTCCTTCATTTTTTCTGAAATTTTAAGGGCCTCCAGAATGATTCCGGGATCATCTGCAAGTCCCGCTCCCTGTCTGATAAGATTCAAACACCCTTTGCTCAGCTCATCCCCCACCCTGCCCGGAACGGCAAATACATCCTTTCCCTGTTCCAGCGCAAAGTCTGCCGTAATCAGCGAGCCGCTTCTCTCCTTCGCCTCCACAACCAGCGCCAGATCCGCAAGTCCGCTGATAATTCTGTTCCTGGCCGGGAAAAAACCCGGCAGAGGCGGAGTTCCTGGTTTCTGCTCTGACAGAACGCCTCCTCTGAGCGCTATTTGTTCATACAGTTTCCGGTGTCCTGCCGGATAGCAGATATCCGCTCCGCAGCCAAGCACGGCAAATGTATCGCCGCCTGCCTCCAATGCCCCCTCATGGGCCATACCGTCTATTCCCCAAGCCATACCGCTGATAATCTGAACTCCGGCTGATGCAAGCGCCCCGGCAAATCGCCTTGCAACCTCATTTCCATAGCTGCTGGAACGCCGCGCCCCTACGATTGCCACTGAGGGACGCTTCTCGTCCGGAAGACGTCCCAGGAGGTAAAGAGCCGGCGGCATTCCTTTGTGTATCTTTAACCTTTCCGGATAAAGCGTGTCCTCCCGCCGGATATATTGTATGCATCCCGGATACGGGCCAGTCCTTTTTCTTCTATTATATGTATCCCCCATGTCACTCCCCATTCCAGAATTTCCTGTCCACAGAACGATATCCGACTGCCTCCAGAAGATGAGGCTCCCGGATACGGGGCTCTCCCTCCAGATCTGCAATTGTCCGGGCCACCTTTATAATCCGATGATATGCTCTGGCGCTCAGATCCAGTCTTTCAAATGCATATTCCATCACCTTTTTCTCCTGGCTTCCCAGCGGGCAAAACTGCCGGATAGCCGCTGTATTAAGCTCTGAATTAAAACTCCACTTAAGCCCCCTGTACCTCTTTTCCTGTGTTTTCCGGGCAGCCTCCACCCGGCTTCGGATTGCTGCAGAGCTTTCATTGTTTCCCTTTCCGGTCAGCTCCCGGTATTCTATTCTGGGAGTTTCCGCACAAATATCTATCCGATCCAGCAAGGGCCGTGAAATTCTGCGCAGATACCTGCCGATCTCTCCCGGCAGACATCTGCACCGGGTCCGATCCGGATAGTAGCCGCATTTGCATGGATTCATCGCCGCCACAAGCTGGAAATGCGCCGGAAAAACATACCTCCCGTTTGTCCGGCTGATGACAATGCGCCCTTCCTCCATGGGCTGACGGAGTACCTCCAGAGCATTTCCGGAAAATTCCGGAAGCTCGTCCAGAAAAAGAATGCCTCTTGTGGCCAGACTGATTTCTCCGGGCATAATCTTCCTTCCTCCCCCTGCAAGCGCATTGGCAGACACTGTATGGTGAGGGGCGCGGAACGGCCTGGAGACTGCCAGTCCCTCACCGTTGATTAAAAGGCCGCATGCGCTGTATACTCTGGAAATTTCCAGACTTTCTTCCAGAGTAAGCCTTGGCAGAATCGTCGGCATTCTTCTGGCAATCATGCTTTTCCCGGCTCCCGGACTTCCGATCATCAGAAAATTATGCATACCGGCAGCCGCAATCTCTGCCGCCCGCCGCACACCCTGCTGGCCGTTAATTTCCCGGAAATCTTCCTGATATAAAGGCTGGCAGGCCTTCCACTCCGGTGCAGGCTCTGCTTTTGCGGCATACTCTTCAGGATTCATAAGGCAGGCCATCAGCTCTTCCAGATTCCGGATTCCTACTACCGGAACCCCGGCAGCAGCCGCTCCCTCCCGGGCATTTTCCTTGGGAACAAGGCATAATCCGCATCTTAACTTCCGGGCAAGCATGACGGTCTGAAGAACGCCGCTGACAGGACGGAGCTGCCCGTTCAGGCCAATCTCCCCCACCATCAGAATACCTTTTACCGCCTCCTGGGGAACAATTCCAAGGGCTGTCAGCAATGCCGCAGCCACCGGCAGATCATATCTGGTACCCTCTTTTCTAATATGGGCCGGCGACAGATTAACGGTCACTCTTCTGGCAGGAAAGGCAATCCCCGTATTGCGCAGAGCGGTGCGAACCCGCTCTGCTGCCTCCTTTACCTCCGGCGACAAATCTCCGACCATGCTGAACATTGGAAGCCCTTCACTGATATCTGCTTCCACCTCCACCGGATATGCTTCTATTCCAAGCACTGCCGCTGATAATATGGTACTGAACATCTTTTCCTCTCTATGGATTTATATTTGGAAAATTTTGCGAAATGCATTCCAGATTTTAGACGCTATATAGTATAGCATATTTTTCCCGGAAACTCAATCCCGGAAGTACTCTCTCAGCCGGTTCAGCGCATTTTTCTCAATGCGGCTGATATAAGAACGGGAGATTCCCATCTTCCGGGCAATCTCCTTTTGTGTATATTCCCGTCCGTAATACAGACCATAGCGCATAATGACTACCTGACGCTCCCTCTCTGACAACACATTTTTCAGTAAATCGTACATTTTTTTTGTGTCATCTTTCAGCCCAATCTGTTCCATCGCCGTAGGCTCCCCGCTTTCGATGATATCCAGAAGCTGTATTTCATTTCCTTCTTTGTCCGTGCCAATAGGTTCATAGTAGGAGGATTCCCGCTGCAGCTTCTTTTTCACCCTCATATACATAAGGATCTCGTTTTCCACGCATCTGGCTGCATAGGTTGCCAATTTGCTCGCCTTTTCATGATTAAATGTATCCACTGCTTTAATCAGACCAACAGCGCCGATAGAGATCAGTTCCTCCATATCCTCCTCCGGAGACTGATATTTTTTCACAATATGTGCTACAAGCCGCAGATTATACTCAATTAAAATCTGACGTGCCTTTTCATCCCCCTCCTGTAACCTGCTCAAATAATATTTCTCTTCTTCCGCCGTAAGAGGTTTCGGAAAAGTCCTCAAAAAAAGACACCTCAGTGAAGATTTAATACATCTTATGTAAAAAATCCCATGAAAGTGCCTTTCCACTTTTTCTTATTCTTCCTGCCTTCTCAGAATATCCATCGGCTCCGGACACCGGCTTAACCGAATCCACAAGGACTGCTTTGGATGAGGAGCGCTCTCCTGCGTATTTCCCTCCCCGTCCCAGATACCT
>VSNE01000162.1 GCA_009774155.1 Lachnospiraceae bacterium | reverse complement strand
AAACAGGAAAAGAAGGTATTCCGCAGAGCGTCTGCGGCAGAGCAGCCGGTTGAGGAGCTGATTCCCCTTCTCTACGGAAATATTACACAGGGAACCAGCACGCTTGGTTCTGCGGGGAGCCGGGTACCGGGTTCTGCCGGGGAGACAACAGAGGCGCTTGAAAATAAATACGGAATCCGTTCTTTGATTATGGCAGACGGACCCGCGGGACTCCGTCTGCGGCAGAGCTATGAGGTAGACCGAAAGACAGATTCCGTATATGGCGCCGGAGTCTTGGCCTCACTGGAAAACGGGTTCTTAGAGGAAGAAATCCATCATGAAGACGCTGATATTTACTATCAATATTGTACTGCTTTTCCGGTTGGAACCGCACTGGCACAGTCGTGGGACAAAGAATTGGCGCGGGAATTCGGAGAGGCTGTAGCCATGGAGATGAGAGAATTCCATATTGACTTGTGGCTGGCGCCAGGTATGAATATTCATCGGAATCCTCTATGCGGGCGTAATTTCGAGTATTATTCAGAAGATCCTTTTTTATCGGGAATAATGGCGGCAGCCGTCACGGAAGGCGTACAGAAATGCGGAAAATGCGGAGTAGTAATCAAACATTTTGCCTGTAACAATCAAGAGGATAACCGGATGGGAATGGACGTCCGCATTTCCGAGAGAACGCTTCGGGAAATTTACCTTCGCGGTTTTGAAATTGCAGTAAAGAAAAGCAGGCCTATGGCGCTGATGACTTCCTATAACCGGATTAATGGTGTTTATGCGGCAAACAACCGAAAGCTTTGTACCGGGGTTGCCCGTGAGGAATGGGGATTTGAAGGCGTGATTATGTCTGATTGGAACACAACAGTTCCAAAAGACGGAAGTGTACCATGGAAATGCGTTGATGCCGGAAATGATATTATTATGCCGGGAAACCGCAAGGACGATGAGGATATCCGCAAAGCGTACAGAGAAGGAAAGCTTTCGGAGAAAACGATCCGGAACTGTGCAGGACGAATTCTTGAATTGATTCTCAGATTGACAAAATAAAAAATGTGCTGCCTCTAATGAAAAGAGAAATAATATCTTTGCGGCTTCCCTTCAGTTAAGACAGAGTTTTGCGTACTCCTCTTATGGCAGACGGATGAAATCATCCAAAGTCTGCTATAAGGGGAGCGCTGTTACATTCAGAAGAAAACTTTGTTTTCCCATGCGATTTTTGACCAGGATTCCATTTCGTCAAATCTGGAATCCACTTCCTCCTGTGATGCCCATCTTCCTGTCATTTTAGAGGTTTCCCGCACCTGGATGTTTTCGTTCACTGTAAGGGGATAGACAAGGCCGATATGATAATTGCTTACGTCCGCTGCATGATCGTTGATGATTCCAATGCAGTCGCTCACCTGAAAATCTTTCAGGCCCACTTCCTCGCATAATTCCCTGCGCATTCCGGCAATAATGACGTCGTCCAATAGTTCCTCCTGCGGATTGATGTGGCCGCCCAGACCGATAGAGTACATTCCGTGCAATCGTTTTTCCGTCTGTTTCTTTAAACGTTTCGTCAGAAAATATCCGGCTTTACTCATAAGAACAGCATACGGGATGATTTGCTTATATTCCGCGGCATATTCGGCATATTCCCGGGATACGTACAGATGATTTTTCCTGATAATATCCATAATGCGAGGTATATTCTCAGTAATAAATGCTTTGCTTGTCAAATGCGCTTCCAAAAGTTCAGTAGGTACAACCATTACTTTTTCCATATGTAATTATCTCCTGTTTTATTTATTTTGTTTGTTATAAATAGGCTTTGTCCGGAAACCGGATTTAAGGATAAAGCGTTTTTATGCAAAATCTAACATATCTTTTCTCCAGAGTTCATAGTCTGATTCCTTTTTTATTCTGTCATCCCAATAGCGCGGCAGTGGTTTAAGGGCATTTTTCTTTTTTTCTGTATACTCCGAAGAGATCTTTTGTAACTTCTCCCAGAATAGTATACCAGTCGTTCAAAATAATCAATCCTTTCCGCAGCGCAGTAAAATCATGACAACAGGAGTCCGGCGGATGACATGAAGCTATGATTTGAATAAACGATGATAGTATTCTTCTGCAATGACATTGGGCTCCTTATCGGTACCGAATAGCTTTTTTACATGAACTCTAAAGTTTTCCGGATAGTCTGCCCCGCGGTTATAGTCTGCGAGAAAGACCGCTTTTTGTGCATCGGAGGATCTCATTGCCTGCCGGCAGTCTATGTTTAAAAGGCTGTCAAAATACTCAACCCGTGGGAAATTACCGTAGGAATAGCGTTTTGCGCAATAGGAAATGGCATCCCATACATAATGATTTCTCCGGGACTCAACAATACAAAAATCTCCGGGGGAAACCGGGATTTGCAGCTTGTCATGAATCAGAAAGTAGATCCTTCGGTTCCAGAAATCAATAAAGTGGATAAGCCAGTCACTGTTATACCATATGGGACGTTTATGTAACAAATAAACAAAGGAAAGCAGCTCCGTCTGGATTGTAGAACTCCCGTGCGACACTGTAAAACGATCTTTAATATAATTATAATCTGATTCTTCAATATTCTCCGTATGAAACCAGTAATCCGCGATGTCATTACATTTGCCGTCTCTTTCCATAATACGTTCCATGGCAGTTACATAGTTTAACAACTTGCTTGCAGGCTCGTCCAGCCAATTATCGGATTCTTCAAAATGATTTTTGATATCTAATACTTCAACTTTTCCGTTAAAACATCTCTTCCACATTCCAATCATCTGGCTGCCGTACTGCATATCAGCCCTGTAGGTTTCCCTCGTTCGATTATGGGACCTTAAAGAGGACGAGGTCATAATAAACGCATAATCCTGGTTTTCTAGTATCTGATCCATTTTATAAATGAAATAGGCATGCCCCAGATGATATTTTTTTTCAAAATCGATGACCGGATTACAGCTTAAATAGCCAATCATCAGACGCCTTGGTTTTGGTGATTTCAGTCTTCCTGCAGAGGGTTCCGGGGTTTTGAGGGAAATTAAAATTTCCCTGTCCTTTTGTGTCTGCAGAAGCGACCATTTGTAAAATTGTGCTGTTATATTTTCCCCGTCATACTCATAATCGAAAAAACCAATGTCAGAGTAATCGTCCTGGTGATCAGGAGCGCTTTTTCCGCAGGTCAGAATTGGAATTGGCTCTCTGATGTCTGCAGGCGGCCGGGGAATCGTTTTGTCTGTGTCAAAACGATGTGCATCGCCGCAAAGCCATGCGCAGGTATTGGCGGCGGAAAGAGAACCTATCAGCTGGCTCTGGATTTTAGGATGCAGATCATAGAAGCTGTTATGCGCAAGGATCAGTGTTGGCAGACCGTTTCTTATGCTGTTCAGTATTTTCTTTGAAGAAATCAGATCTATTGTGTGGTAGTGATTGCGGCTTCCGTCTGCCGTCAGCGCAGTATTCAAATGAACCAGATTAAATCCAAGTCCGCTGTCATTCCTCCAGTATCTGCAATGAACGGCAGCCGGAGAAACACTGCTCTCGCCATACCATGGAATTAGGTTTTTGGCCAAATCGCAATATTCTGCAAAACCATTAAGAAGAGGCTGAAAATCCACTATATTTTCATCCTCAGCGTTGCATCTTTGTACCCCGCACAGCCGATCAAGGTAGTTTTTAGGATCTTTCGTATGCTTATCAAGCCAATTGGCCGTATATTCCGTTCGATCCCAGGGCGCAAGTCCGGAAGGCAGAAGCTTTTTAAGTTCATGGGTGCGTGGATCATCATCGGTTTCCGATGCTTTTTTCCAAAGCAGTTTACCGGGAAAAACCGCTTTTTTATTTTGCGGGCGCAAATCATGATTGCCGGGGATAAGAAAAAGATCCTTGGATAAATTAAGGCTAAGCCGATGCATCAGATCGCGGATGAATCGTTCCGCCTTATCATATTGCTCATTCGCCCATATATTTCGGTAATCTCCCGTTATCACAATGAAGTCAGGTTTCTGGCAGCTGCTTAAATAATGCTGAAGATATTTCTGGAAGTCCTCCCAGGAGGGATCGTTTATAAAAATATGCAAATCAGAAAGTTGAAGCCACCTGATAGAATCCACGTCTCCACCTCCTTTTTAAATGTTTCTTACTGAAGCTTTAGAATTCCGCTGCATTTAATCACTATTTTTCATTTGAAGGATGATTTTGGAAGTCTCTAAAATCGTATCTGCATAATATTTTACAAGTTCTATATCTTCATATACAAATGCGGGTATTGATATTACCCTTTTGTAATACTGCTCGGCTCCGGGGAAGGATTCTTCTTTATTTACAATGGAGCAGCCAGAAGAGATTTCATGCTGATATATTGGTATAAAACTTGTTAGAGCTGCCTCAAGGCCGTTTTGAATAAGCATCTGTAATAAAATATCACGGTAATCAATATATTCATCAGCTAATATTAGTTTGTGCGTGTAATAAACTCTCTGGTAGCAGTGCGTCAGGCTTTGGACAACGTGAAAAACAGGACAGTTTTTTATGGCTTCTTCGATTATGGAAGCCCGTATTCCTCTTTGCCGGTTCACTTCCTCGAGATTTTCCAGGGACAGTAATGCCAGAGGCGCGCCCATAGGATTTAGCTTTAGTTTGGAACCAAGGCCTGTCCCCCAGTATTTGAGATAGTCCGTATCCTTTACACAATCTAAAATTCGTTCTGAAGAGGATGAGAAGGCTACCGCTCTTTCATAGAATGTTCTGCAGGAGGTGAGCAGCATGCCCCCTTCTCCCGCATAGACAGCTTTATTTGCCTGCAGGCTGAAGCAAGAAATATGACCGAAAGAGCCGACTATTTGATTCTGAAATTTTGCTCCATAGGCATGAGAACAGTCTTCAATAATATATATATTGTTTTCGTGGCAAATTTCCCGAACTGCCGCCATGTCGGCCGGAAGTCCCCACAGATGTGTTATAAGGACAGCCTTTACCTGAGAATTTATATGCGCGCGCAGGCTTTTAATGGAAATATTTCCTGTATATGGATCAATATCGCACAGTCTGATCTTTACCCCGGCAGAAAGCAGTGCTGCTATCAGAGTTGGGAATGTTGCAACCGGAAGGAGAACTTCGTCATTAGCAGAAAGACCGAGCGCAAGGCATGCCAAATAAACAGAGGCAGTACCGGATGTCACAGATAATGCATAATTTACGCCGATATATTTTGCAAATAGATTTTCCAGGCGCAGTACGCTGCCGCTTTTTCCGTAATAGGAGAGATCATTTACAAAGGTTTTGGAATATAGATCCTTAACCTGTGATTTAAACACAGGCCAGGTATAGTGAGGGGCATTCAGATAATCATTCAGCTTTCCGGAACGCAGATAACCGTTGATTTTCCCATGTCTGCAATTTTCGCAGCTTCTTTCTGTCGCCTGTCTCAGCGCTTCTTCAAATGGGACAGGGTATCCGTTTTGATATAAAGAAACAGCGCTGTCAGTCCACCGACAAATAGACAGCTTCATTTCAGGATCAATTGTAATATCGGAATTATCCAGACATCTGCCGTCCGAATAATCCAGGCCCGAAGCCAGACAAGGAATATCCAGTAAATCTATTTTAATTAAATCCTTTGTAATATAGCGGGCTTCCCTCTGAGTTGCCTCCAAAAACTGAGCATAGGGTTTCAGAAATGAAATAAACGCCTTCCAGCGGGTATCCCGGAGGGAATGGGATATATTGTCTGCTCTGAAAATTCTAATAAATTGAATATTAGCGCCCACATCAAGTGCCAACCCATACAGTGTGTTCCAGTGCTTTTTTATTTCTGCCATGTTGTCAAAAGCAATATTTATGGTTATTTTGATATTGGGATAAGCAGAACTCAGCCATCTGATCGTGCGGCAGTCCTCCGTCATATTTTCCAGTTCATGAATAGAAAAATGCAGGCTTTTAATTCCGTATCCTATTTGCTGAAGCTTTTCAGGAATGATATGGGCTGTAATAAGCGTCAGATCGAATCCATAGGAAGAAAGCATATCAACCAACTGATACAAACAATGATAGGTAAAGGGTTCTCCGCCTGAGAGAACAATTCGGTTTGTATATTTCTTAAAGACCGGTAAATAGTATTCGAGCATGGCAGGGTCAAGATGCCGGGCCGCCTGCCGCTGCATACCCTCATTATGGCAATAGCTGCAGTTTCTTGAGCACATATTTGTAACAAGCAGCCGGATCTTCTTTTTATATTTCATTGTAATATACGGCTTCACATACTCACCTTACCTTTTAAGCTTTTATTTATGATCAAAGATAAAAAAATATTGTAATTTTTTCCATGTCCGCATCTGCTTGATTATTATAACACACACCCAAAATAGATAACAAGCGTAATCTCCCGAAGTCTCTGCAGTCTGAAGTGGATAGTGT
>VSNE01000161.1 GCA_009774155.1 Lachnospiraceae bacterium | reverse complement strand
GCTCAGGCGCCTGACTGCAGGGTTCTGCCCTTATGGCTCCCTGACATGGACGCCCATACAGATTATCTGAAACGGTTTTGTCCGGAGGATATTCTAAACGGGAAAGTGGAGCTGCTTTACGAGACCGGAAGGCCCGGAGGCCCAAACTGGGCAAACCCGGACAAGACGCGCCTGTGGAATTTCAACCTGCATTATCTGGAATTTCTGATTCCGCTGGCAGCGGCCTATAAAAGGACAAAGGATATCCGGTATTATGGATGCTTCCGGTATTATTGCGGGAGATGGGAGGCGGAAAACAAAGGAGGAACAGGGGATGGATGGCATCCCTATACCATATCTCTCAGGCTTACCAATCTGTGGATCTGTATCGACGGATTTAAGGATGCGCTCTTAAAGGAACCGGAATTTTTCCGGAGATTAAACAACAGTATGTATGCCCAATACCTGCATCTTCAGAAAAACCCGGAGCTGCATCTTCTGGGAAATCATTATTTTGAAAATCTGAAAGCAGTCCTGCTGGGCGCTCTGTACTTTCAGGAGCCGGAAATTTATGAAAAATATAAAAAAAAGCTTTTGGGGGAGATAAAGGAACAGATTCTGGCGGACGGGGTACACTATGAGCGAAGCCTTATGTATCATAAGATCATTCTGGAGGATTTGCTGCGTGTGTCAAAAGCCGTGGGGGAGACGGACCGCTCCCTGCACAGGGAGCTGGCGGAAGTGATCGGAAGGATGGCGGACGCCATGTACTCCATTGAAGAAGGTATGGGACATACTCCGCTTTTCAATGATGCGGGAGACAATGTGGCAAAGCCTTTTTCCTGCCTGCTTCGTGCATTAAAGGAAGAATTTGCCGTTTATCCGTCCGAACAGGAAGAATTTTCGGACGCCGGTTATTACTGCCTGAAAAACGGCGGCCTGAAAATCGTAATGGATGCCGGCAGGATTGCGCCCGATTATATGCCGGGGCACGGGCACTGCGACGGACTCAGCTTTGAACTGGCCTATAAGAGCCGCCCTATATTCGTGAATTCCGGAACCGGACAGTATCAGGGAGCTCTGCGTTCCTATTTCCGCAGTACGGCGGCGCACAATACGGTTGTTATAGACGGCAGGGAGCAGTCGGAATGCTGGGGAGAGCACCGGGTATCAAGAAGAATCTCAAAGGTATCCGGAGCCTGCGGAAAGAATCAGATAAACGGAAAGCTGACGACCTGTTTCGGCAGGCGGCATGAGCGCAGCATCGGCATAAAGGATCGGCTGGTAGTAATCCGGGATAAAGTAAAAGGACATGCGCAGAGCTATCTTCATCTGGCACCGGAATACGAATATGTGCTTCAGGGCCGGAAGATTCTGGTGCAGAGGGCATCCTCCCGGGCTGCGGCCGGGACGGGGATCTGTGAAATCCGGACCATGCCGTCAGATGAAATTCATATTCACAAAAAAGGCGTTATCTGCTCCTATGCGCCGGAATTCGGAAGGGTTCAGCAGATACAGGTATTGGAGATTGCCTGGGAAGGCGACGGCTCAGCTCATATGATTCAGATAAATTTCACATGCTCGTGAAAGCCGAAAGAAAACAGAATCGAGGTAAACAGATGATTAACGTAGTAGGACTTGGCTATATCGGCCTCCCGACCGCATTGATGTTTGCATCTCACGGTGTGGAAGTCATAGGAACCGATTACAACAAATCCCTTGTGGATACACTAAAGGCAGGAAAGACTACCTTTGAGGAGGACGGACTGGACGAACTGTTCCGGGCCGCGGTCGAAAAGGGAATCCGTTTTTCCGATGAATATGTCAGCACGGATATGTATATTGTGGCGGTGCCCACTCCATATGATAAGGCAAGCAAAAAGGTGGATGCCGGGTTCGTGGCAAAGGCAGTGGAAAGGATTATGGAAGTGTGCCCAAGGGGGGCGACCGTGGTGGTGGAATCCACTGTTTCACCGGGAACGATTGATAAATATGTGCGTCCGGCAGTAGAGGCGAAGGGCTTTGCAATCGGTGAGGATATCCACCTGGCGCATGCGCCGGAGCGTATTATTCCCGGCAATATGGTCTATGAGCTGAAGCACAATTCCCGCACCATCGGCGCGGACAGCAGGGAAATCGGGGAGAAGGTAAAGGCATTATACAGCTCCTTCTGCGACGGGGAAATTGTGCTGACAGATATCCGTACTGCCGAGATGACGAAGGTTGTGGAAAATACCTACCGGGATATTAATATTGCATTTGCCAACGAGCTGGCGAAAATCTGCCGTTCCGACAATATGGATGTGTATGAGATCATTCGGATTGCCAACAAGCATCCCCGCGTGAATATTCTGTCTCCGGGACCGGGAGTGGGAGGACACTGTATCTCTGTAGATCCGTGGTTTCTGGTGGGAGATTATCCGGGCCTTGCCAATATTATTCTGTCCGCCCGGAAGATCAATGATTCCATGCCGGATTTTGTACTGGAGCGGATTCATACGATCATGAAGGAAAATAAGATAACCGATGTGGGACGGGTAGGTCTCTACGGCCTGACCTATAAGGAGAATGTGGACGATATAAGGGAAAGCCCCGCTCTGCAGATGCTGGAGAGTATGGATCGGCATCTGTGCGGCGGACAGATTAAGGTGTATGACCCTTATGTGGCCCGGGATATCGTTTTAAACCAGTATCATAATCTGGATGCGTTTCTTCAGGATGTGGATCTGGTGGTTCTGCTGGTGGGACATGATGAGATTAAGGAAAATATGGATAAATTACAGGGAAAGGTCATTCTGGATACAAGGCATATCTGCTTCCTGGATGGAACCTATCGTCTGTAGAATGGAGAAAAACAGAGTATGAAGCAGTTGTTTTTAAATGTAAAGGACGGAAGTGTGAAGCTGATTCGCCAGCCTATGCCGACCGTCAAGGAAAATATGGTGCTTGTGGAAAGTCTGTATACTGTGGTCAGCGCCGGAACGGAGCGGGGACTTGCTTCATTTGGAGGGAAAAATCTGGTGCAGAAGGCGCTGGAACGCCCGGATCAGGTGAAAAAGGTGCTGGAGAAGCTTTCTACTGACGGCATTGTGACAACGATGGAGAGCGCGTTTAACAAGCTGGCCGAGCCTATGCCCATGGGGTATTCCGGCGTGGGCCGCGTGATTTCCTGCGGAAGAGGCGTGACGCAGGTGCAGGCAGGGGATCTGGTGGCGATGGTGGGAACTGCCTACCACTGCGAGATTAACCGGGTAAGCCGGACTATGATTACAAAGGTGCCGAGGGAGCTGACCGATTACCGTCAGACCGCCTTCTGCGCTCTGGGAGGCATTGCGCTGGAGGGCATCCATCAGGCGGAGGTAATTCCGGGAGAGACGGTGGCTGTGATCGGCATGGGACTTTTGGGGCACATTGTCAGCCGTATTCTGAATGCCTACGGCTGCGACGTGATTGGCTACGATGTGGTGGATAAGAGCATGCCGGCAACCAGGCTGAAAGCATTTATCAATTCCGGCGATGATCATGCAGCGGATATGAGTAAGGCGCTGACCCGCGGAAGAGGTGTGGACAAGGTGATCATTACCGCAGCGGCAAATACCAATGCGCCTATGGATTTGGCGGCGGCGATTGCCAGGGACCGGGGTATCATCTGTATGATCGGAGTGACTCAGATGAATATTGACCGCCGTCCGTATTATGAGAGAGAGCTTTCCTTCCGGATTGCCCGTTCCTACGGCGCAGGCCGTTATGATACGGTGTATGAGGAGCAGGGCATTGATTATCCGATCGGGTACGTCCGTTTTACGGAGGGGCGCAATATTGAAGAGTTTGTCCGCCTGATTGTCCAGGGGAGGGCCGATTTTTCGGATCTGATTACTCATGAGATTCCGTTTGAACAGGCAGCGGACGCTTATGAGATGATTACGAAAAATCCAAAGCATGAGCATTACATCGGCGTTTTGCTGAAATACAGTGACAATAAGGAAAAATGGAAGGAAACTGTGGGCAGCCCGAAGGCAAAAAAGAACGTATCCGCAGAAAAGGTTCAGATCGGCCTGATCGGAGCCGGGAATTTTGTGCGCAGTACAATGCTTCCGGTTATGAAAGAAACCGGAAAATTTGAATTCCGGGGGCTGGCTACTACCGGAGGGACCGGCGGCGCTCAGGTGAATGACAGAACCCCCTTTGCCTATACGACGAATGATTACAGAAAATTACTGGCAGATCCGGACATTGATCTGATAGTTGTCTCCACCCAGCACAGCAGCCATGCGAAATTTGTGACAGAGGCTCTGAACGCAGGAAAAAATGTTTACTGTGAAAAGCCTCTCTGTCTGACGCTGGAGGAGCTTGAGGAAATCAGGGAAGCCTATAAAAATTCAGAGGGCGAGCTGTTTGTGGGACTGAACCGGAGATATGCTCCTTTGATTCGGCAGATAAAAAAGGAGATGAAGACGGATCAGATTCCGGCAGTATATGATTTTATTGCCAATGCAGGATTTATTCCGAAGGATCACTGGGTGCAGGACGAGGCGGCAGGCGGAGGAAGAGTTCTGGGGGAGGCGTGTCATTTCGTGGATCTGATTCAGTACCTGGACGGCAGCGAGCTTACAGAGCTTCAGGTGGCCGCGGCAGGCAACAATGCCTATCCGATGAATGACAATGTGCTGATTACGCTGAAATTTGCTTCCGGAGCAATCGGGAATATCGTTTATTCTTCTATGGGCTCCAAAAAATATCCGAAGGAGCAGCTTCGTGTGCTGTCCAACGGCTGCGTTTATGAGATGGACAATTTCATCCGTCTGAAAAAATACGGAAGTACGAAGAGTGTGAAGGAGAAGCTGAAGCAGGATAAGGGCATCCGGGCGGAATATGAATATATTTTCAAAGTATTGAAGGGCAGAATAAAGAATACCTCCGCCGCAGACGCATTCCGGGGACAGGAACTGCTGATCAAAGCCATGCAGAGGGTGAAGGAAGCATGAGAATCCTGGTTTACGATGTGGCGGCGGAGAGCGGGGGAGCCGTGACAGTGCTTCAGAGCTTTTATGAAGAATTCAAAAAGGACAGAGAAAATGAATACCTCTTTGTCCTCAGTGTCTATAAGCTTCCCCGGACAGAGCATATTCAGACGCTGAACTTTCCATGGGTGAAGAAAAGCCCCCTTCATCGGCTGTATTTTGACCATTTTGTGGCTCATAAGCTGGTCAGGCAGCACCGGATAGAGAAGGTTTTGTCTCTTCAGAATATTGAGCTGCCCCATGCGGGGGTGCCGCAGATTGTGTATGAGCACAATGCGCTGCCCTTTGCAGAGTATAAATTCAAGCCCTGGGAGGCGTTTCGTCCGTGGATAACCCAGCAGATTCTGGGAAGGATGATGAAAAAATCCATCAGGCGCGCCGAGAAGGTTATGGTACAGACTAACTGGATGAAGGAGGCGATTGTCCGCCAGTGCCGGATTCCGGCTTCTAAGGTGGAGGTGCGTTTTCCTCCTGTCAGGATGCTTAAGACGGCCTCTTACCGTCTGGATGAACAAAGGCCGGTGTTTTTTTATCCGGCCAATGCGTCGGCATATAAGAACCACAGAACATTTCTGACGGCCTGTAAGCTTCTGCAGGAAAAGGGACGGCAGGACTATGAGGTGATCTGGACAGTTACCGGGGAAGAGAATGAGGGAATCCGCGGGATAAAAAAGGAAGCGGAGGAGCGGCGGCTTCCGGTGCGGTTTCAGGGAACGATGTCCAGAAGAGCTTTATTTGATCTGTATGCCTCCTCTGTTCTGGTATTTCCGTCCTATATTGAGACGATAGGACTTCCGCTTCTGGAGGCAAGGTCTGCAGGAGCATGGATTCTGGCGGCAGACTGTCTGTATGCGCGGGATCTGGTGGGAGACTATGACAGGGCGGCATTTTTTAAAACCTTTGACAGCGGGGAGCTAAGCAGGATGATGGAACGATGGATTCCGGGAAAGACGAAAGGATAGCAGTCTTATGAGTACAAATGAGAAGAAACTATTAAAAATAAGCTGGATATGTTTTGCTCTTTTGTCGGTTCCGGTAATTGTTATCGCATTTTACAGCCATCCAAGCGTGGATGATTACGCATATGGAAGAGATGTGCATCTGTGGATTCAGAATCATGGATATGATATTTTCGGAATCCTGAAATGCGCGGCATTGTTTGCTTATAATTATTATTTTAAGTGGGCGGGGAGCTATGCGGATTCCTTTACAGGAGCGCTGATGCCGGAAAATTTCGGCTGTTATTGGATCTCGGCCGTTATTATCTACAGTATGCTGACCGGCGGGCTTGTATCTTTGTTCCGTTCTCTGGCAGCCGGGCTTGCGGGGAAGGAATATCAGTGGACAGGAAGTATATGCGCCCTGTTTGGAATTATCGCAATCACCCAGAACTGGCCCTCCCCTGTATAAGCTCTTTAATGTTTTGACGGAGCGCAGTCTT
>VSNE01000160.1 GCA_009774155.1 Lachnospiraceae bacterium | reverse complement strand
ATTCTCTGGTATCCTTCCCCGAATTTTCTTTCATATAGTCCGTCAGCACCTTCACATAGGCTTTTTTCATGTTCTCAGACTGCACAATCACTTTATCCGCATTGAACACCCCTGACGCAATGCAAAAATTCCGGACCCCTTCCAAATCCTCTTCACTGTCCAAATCGGGTTCTCCCAATATAAAATAAGGTATATATACTAGCTCATCCGTAAATTTTTTCAAATTCCCCGAATAAAAAAAAGGATGAACACTGGTCACATAATTTGAACCGTCATAAGGATTATGAATAAAGATCATATCCGGTCTGCGGTTCTCAAAATCATATTCATCATATCTCATGACAGGAACATATTCCGGATATAAGCCGCCTTCATAATGCTCTTCCCGAAAGCTCCCGTCCGGATTTTTGTCATAATAAGGAATAGGAATTACATAAGCATCCGTATTCTCATCCCCGTCCGCCGCTTTCCACGCGCTTTCCAGAGAGTCCCACATAGATGCCTTATACGGCAGGAACACCACTTCTTTCCTGTCCTCCGGCATTTCATACCGGATACGATTCTGCAGCTCGGTAAGCTGTTTTCTGATTTTTTTCGACAGCTTCCGGCACGCGTTTCCATCCAACGTGGCAATGCTCATCTGATATACTTTTTCGCAGTAGTCCTCCAGAATCGTTACCATAGGACGGTATTGCTCTCCGAAGGCTTCCAGGTGCGCGCCGATCTGTAGGGCAGCATCCTGACACTGTGCAAACACATCCGTCAGCTCCCCCGAGGCTGCAGGGAGCGCTTTTATAACGGAGCTGTTTGCCTCCATCATCGCGTTGAGCAGACTCAGGATATCTTTCTTTTTACATCTCTCCAATCTGACCGCTTCCCTTCAAAAATCATTTTACTTTTATGTCATACGAATTAGCCGGACATTTCTGTCTGGGAGCTTATATGCTCCCTTCGCTCCGTGCAGGCCACGGTCCTGGCATATCGGAAAACTGCCGCGAAGCAGTTTAGGTAATGCCGTTGGAATACTGCCTGCCATGCAGCACAGCATTCCCGCCCGCCATATTTTTCACATGGCATTTTATGCTTAACATACATCCCTGCGATCCGGAACCGGTAAAACCTTCCGCTAAAATCTCTGCGTCCGCAGACATCCTTGCATGAGTTTATTCCCAGGGTGCATGATTCCACCGTATTTCCTGTAATTTATTTCTGTTTTTGTAATTCTTTATATTTCTTTTCAATATTCCTGGCCCCGTTTAAGGCTATCGTGCTCCGGAATCCGCAGTTTTTACAGACAAAGCCTTCTAAAAGCCGCTCTCCCTCCATACCGCAGTCAGAACAGATAATCCCTGTCCCCTTGGAATTAATCTCCTCCAGCTCAATGCCGTTTGCCTGGCACTTTTGTATCAGACGTTTTCTCACATATCCCCGGGCGCCTTCCGTCACTTTTCGGTTTGATGATTTATATTTGAACTTTGTTTTATTGATGGCAACCGGCTTTGTAATAACGACCCTTCCCGGCTTCTCTGTTTTCAGCATCCGGTTGAGTTCAGCGTTGATATAGGTTTCAATCCTTGCATGATCCCGGTTCTTCTGCCGGTTATATTTTTGTATGCCAAGATTATTTGTCTTAATATCTTCTGCCTTTTTTTTATCTCCCAAAGCAAGGCTTTCCCGGTATTTCGTCTGCACCCTGCCCCGCTCCCGGTTCTTCTCCATCAGACGCTTTGATTTCTCCGACGACAGCTCCCCCAATTCTCTGCCGTAAATGTTTCCGGATGACAAGGTGCACATATTCTGATAGCCCAGATGGAGATAAATGGTATTCTGAAAATCTTCATGCTTCCGCTCTTTTTGCTCCGCGGGAATGGCGATGGCCGCATGATCCGTTTTGATACACACCCGAAGCTGTCTGGCGCTGGTTTTACTGTCCTTAAGGGGGAGCATAATTCTCCTTCTGGGCACTCTGGATACCAGGTAAAGGGCTCCGTTTTTGTAAGAATAGCCGCCCGGCGACACGCAGAAGCTGTCGGCCCCGCCTGCCGTGGGTTTTATAAGGTATCTCCTTGTAAGCCTGCAAAGAAGGTTGTTAAGACTGTTCAGACGATCTTTATCCAGGTTCAGCCCCGCAGCCTTTTCAGGCATGGGATAATCTTCCCGGTTCAAAACAGCGGCATATACCTTATCCAGTTTCAGCACTGTCCGCAGATACATCCGGTCATCACTGCTCAGATTTTCATTTGCGGTAATCAGCGTCCGTATCTTGTTTTTCAATACTCCCCACATACCTTTTATATCACTGACTCCGTCCCGCACTGCCAGCTCATAGTATACCGACGGCAGTTCCAACTGCTCCCGCAGCCCGCAGTGGCGCATCTCAGTCATGATATCATAGACGGAACCAAGCTTTCCAAGGCTCCCCACCCCGGAATACCGCTCGTAAACACTGGTTTTCACCTTGGCATAGTCTGCGGCAATCCCCTTTAAAAATTCCATGGTTTCTTTCGGAAGAACCTCCGTATGCTGCCAAACTGTCTTTGTAATCACTTTTTCCTTTTCCATGTCATTTTTCATCGTAGTATGTGCCGGCATGCTTTAACAATTTATTGAGAATATTCCGTAAACAAAAAATTCCTCTGTTATTCCCTTCAAACAGCTATAATAAAGCTTATTGAAAATTACACAGATACCAGTCTCCCATTTAGAACAAATATTTTTATTTCCGCAGATTAAGCCATTCTGCGAAAATCTTTCAAATAGCCCTGTAAATGTGCTTTTTTTACACTATCTGACCACAAATCTGACCATAAAAACCGGGAAGCATTCCGATTTGCCTTCGCTTTGAATCCATGGTTGGATGGACATAACGATTTAATGTGATCTTTACATCCGAATGCCCCAGTATTTCACTCAAGGCCTTTACATCCATGCTGTTCTCTATACAGTTTGTTGCGAAAGTATGACGAAGGATATGAAAATTATGTATGTCAACATCCGTTTCCCTCAGCAGCTTTTTAAACTGGTACTGCATTGTTCTTGGGTCCAGCGGCTTTTCTCCTCCAAACACATAGGGCTGATTTCCCTTAAGCTGAGACAGAAGCTCCATCATTTCAGCAGTTAAGGGAATGAGTCTTTTGGAGCTTTCGCTTTTGGGGTCTGTTTCCAGCAGAATGGTTTTTGTCATGTATCCCTGTACGCTGATTCTTTGTACTGTCCGGTTTATCATCAGGCTCATAGCATTGAAATCAAAGTCCGACCATTGGAGCGCACAGAGTTCCCCAAGACGCAGCCCTGTATACAGACACAGCAGCACTGCAATTTTGAACTTGTCTCTCCTGTGGTAAATGCCGGAAAGCAGCCTTGCCTGTTCTGCCTTGGAAAGTGTCCGGATATTTTTTTTCTTTGGTTTTACAGACGGTCTTTCCAGCAGAGAGACACCGACAGAATATTTTTTATTTGCAAAATTCAGTATTTGATTAGCAACACAACAAATACTTTTCTGCAGACTTTCTGACAGCGCTTCTTTCAATAGGTGGTCAAAAATCTTTTCTTCCAGCTCCAAGGCAGTGGCATCAGAAAGCTGAAAGGAACCGATTGTTTCCGCAAGATGCGTTTTGTAAACCGTATCGTATTTCACATAGGTGGAATATTTCCTTTTCTCTGCGATTTCCTCCAGCCATTCTCCGGCTGCCCTGGAGAACAGAAGTTCTGCACAGGATTTGTTATCCTTTTTTTGGCTGTCAGCCATCTTCTGCGTCTGTTTTTTCTCTGCCGGATATATAAGACCCAATCTGGCTTTAGAAAGTTTTTCTTTCACCTCTTCATAAGCACGACCATATACAGAACGGTAAATATATCTGCCCCTGTTTTCATCAAAAGCTTTATAACGCCCTTCCCATCTTCCATCATTTCTCCTTCTGATATTTTCTCCGTGCCTTCCCATTTTTCTTCTCCTTCCGTCCAATAATATTGTTTCTTGTTTATCGGGATTTTTGACCATAAAATCGACCCCGAAATATCATTTTTTCTTTAGTTTTTCTGTTATTTCCTGTCCCAATATCACTATTTGCTGCCGGTCAATTTTCCAGACCCCTGCCAAAATGTTGAAAATCTTTTCAATCTATTGCAAATACAGCTTAAGTAGTGTAAAATGATGCCGATATAGACTATGTAAAAGTGAAAATTATTCACATTTTCCGTTTCGCAGAATGGCTTAATCTGCGAGAGGCAGTGTCCTGCCCCGTCAAAAAGCATCTGTTATTTTTTAAAACAACAAAAAAGCCAGGCATCCAACTATAACTGATGTCCGGCTCTTATAATTTTACAGTTTTATCCGGCAAGGATGTCTCTTTCTTCTTTTCTGAAGAGCGGAGCAGTTTACAGCCATACTGATCTTCAAACAGAGTCAACAGTATATTCTCTATCTGTTTTTTTCTTTCTTCTGTCATTTCCATATCATGCGGCTGCCCCATACAATCCCTCCTCTGTATAAAATATGCGGATACCGGTTGTCCCTATCTCCCGATTTTCCGGTATCTCAAGGCGTATTTTTTATCCCCGTTTTTACGATTGTACAGACACCGTCAGACATACATTATACAGAAAGGAGATATCATCATGATTCGTTGTGCACTTTATCCGCGGGTATCTACCGAAGAGCAGCATATGAACGGACTCTCCCTGCCCGCACAGCGGCAGGCGCTTGAGGAATATGCAGAGCGTATGAATTATCAGATTGCCGGAATTTATGCAGACGAAGGTATTTCCGCCCGGAAACCGGTCAGCAAAAGACCTGCCCTGCTTCGGCTTCTTCAGGATGTAAAAGAAAATAAAATCGATATTATTCTTGTTACCAAGCTGGATCGCTGGTTCAGGAATATAAAAGAATACCAGCTTACTCAGGAAATTCTGGAGGCCCATAACTGCTGCTGGAAAACGATCTTCGAGGATTATGATACCTCCACCGCCAACGGACAGATGGTTGTGAATATTATGCTGGCCGTTGCCCAGAATGAAGCCGACCGGACCTCAGAGCGGATCAAAACTGTATTTGCCTACAAGGAATCCATTGGCGAGGTAAAAACCGGCATGTGCGCCCCTTACGGATACCGAATTGTTCAAAATCAAATCCGGAAGGACCCGGATGCAGCCCCTATTGTTCAGGAAGCTTACGCCCACTATTTTAAATGCTATTCCGTCCGTAAGGTGTATACGCACCTGCTTGAACAATACGGCAGCTTTGCCCCCTCTTTTAATAAGGTAGACCGTCTCTTTAAAAACGAAAAATATTGCGGACGCTGGCGTGAAAACCCGCAGTATTGCGAACCGTACATAACCCCCGAACAATTTGACAAAATACAGTCCGTAAAAAACAGCCGAACCTTTTCCCTGTCCGGGGAGGCTTATATATTTTCCGGACTGATCCGCTGTCCTCTCTGCGGCCGGCATTACACCGGAGCTAAAAATAACCGCATCCTGAAAAACGGCTCTGTCAGCCGCAGAAAGCAATACCGGTGCCTGCCAAAATATAATACCCCGAACAGCCACAAAGGCGGAACTCCTATTCTGACAGAAAAATATGTGGAAAAATTTATGCTGGAGCATGTAGTTGAACAGCTAAATGAAGAAGTTTTAGAAATCAAGAAGCACACTGCCCTGGAGAAATCAAAACCGGAAGCATCTCAGGCATCTATCCGGGCAGAACTTGACCGGCTGAATACTATGTACCAGAAGGGGCGTATATCGGAGGAATACTATGACAGCCAATATGCCTCGCTCTCCGAGCAGTTAGACAAACTAAAAATGAATGCAGACGCTATGGAAACTTATACGCCGCTTCAAAAAATTTTCTCCGGAAACTGGCAGGCAGTCTACCGTGAGCTGAATGCCGAACACCGCAACGCATTCTGGAAAAGTGTTGTCAAAGAAATCTATCTGGATATGGATACCCGGAAAATAGCAGGCTTTCAGTTTTTAATTTAACGGTGTAGTTTTTTTCGCTTTTGGTAGAATTTGAACCGTCCGCCACCGCCCTGGAGTCAGAAGGGGCCGGATATGTGGTAGCCTCCCTCGGAGAAGCCTCCGGTTATGTTCCTTACACAGCCTACAGCGTAAAGAAAAGCTATCTGACAGAACATCCCGACACCCTGCAGGCATTCACCAATGCGCTTCAGAAGGGAATGGAATATGTAAAAACCCATACTCCGGAAGAAATTGCAAAGGTGATCCAGCCTCAGTTTGAGGAAACAGATCTGGAAACAATCACCGCCATTGTCACCAGATATTATGAGCAGGATACCTGGAAAGACAATCTGATCTTTGAGAAGGAAAGCTTTGATCTTCTTCAGAACATCCTTCAGGAGGCAGGCGAGCTTCCGGAATGGACTCCTTACGAAGAACTGGTGAACACAGAATTCGCCGTCAAGGCAGCTAACTGACCACATATAGTT
>VSNE01000016.1 GCA_009774155.1 Lachnospiraceae bacterium | reverse complement strand
CCGGAAGCGAGTCTCGCCGTTACCTTTGACTGTTCGACTGTATTGCGGGCATTCCTAAGCAGCATCTCATTGGTCTTTGCATCAAGCGCTGCCATAGACTCTGCCTGGATTCTCTGGCGCTTCAGCATAATGGCCTGCGCCAGCGCCTGTTTAAATACAGGAAGAGTAATAATAAATGCGGAGTTAATCTTTCTCACCAGATTCATATTGCTGAACTGTATAGTCCTGATCATCGGTATAGACTGCATGGCAACGCTTTCCGCCATCCTCAGATCCTGCGTTCTCTGCTCCATCAGATCCAATGCCTGCTGCAAACTTGCGATATCAAACTGGATGGAGGCATCGCCTGTAGTCTCCATATCCGCCTGGCGCTGACTGATATACCTTTCAATCTCACCGCATGCCTGCTCCCCGGCCAGTATATATTTAACCAGCTCATGATAATACCCCACATTCGCGTCAAACATCTGATCCAGCTTATGGTTCGACTGTTTGATTTCAGCCTCATACTGTTTTAACTGGACATAAATTTTATCTATCTCATCTCCCATTGTCTGATATTTTGCAACAATCTTATCCAACTGCTTACGCAGGCCTCCGAACAGCTTTCCGAAAAGGGTAGGATTATCCTGAATTTCCTCGGCATCAAATTTCGACATTATCTTTGCCAGTGTATGCAGCATTTGACTGGACTTATCCAGCTGGGACATATTCATGCTGTTTAAAACCACATCCGATGCCTTAGAAATCTCTTCTGCGACCTCCGAGCCAAAGGTCGCAATCGATCCCAGATTATACACCTCAATCGTGCTGACGATGGCATCTACCTCCGGAGAGTTGACCAGCCGCATGTTCATCTGTTTTCTGTCCTCAACAATATCATATTGCCCGATCACTTCCAGCTCATTGCGGGCTTCCGGCAGCGTCTCTGCCCGAATGGCCGGGGCATTTTTTAAATCCAACTCCATAACCTATGTACCTCTCTTAAATATTTTATTTATCCAGCCTTGATGGAAATCCAAAGAAATTTTATCAAAATCCGGAATTCTCAAATCATATATATATTCCCCAATCTGGTATTCTTCCAGCAGCTTTCCACTATAATGCTTTTCAACTGTCTGATATCCGGTCGGCACAAAGAAAACCACGTCAAATCCAATCAGATTCAGGTAAGCCATCAGAATCGCATCCTCCAGGGAAATCAGTTCCTCTGTAGTGCTTATATATACTGCCTTCGGATTTTTCTTTGTAAAATCAAACCTCTGAATCCATCTTAAAATATCCTTCGGCATATTCAGGGCAGTGGAAACAATGGTATACTCCGTACCATTTACAAAGGTACCTTTGATGCTCTTTTGCTCTATCAGAGCCTGAAGCTTTTCCAGCAGATAATCCTGAATCTCCTCTCTCAGATACCCGTACTGGTACCCCGGATGAGATTTGATTCTGTTTTTCTGTAATCTTCCGTTTTTATAAAATTCTGCCGCGTACGCTTTGATTGGATTTGCATCCTCATGGGAAATATACGGTACATTTCTGATTAAAAGCGTATTCTCTGTCAATATTTTTTTGATATTCTTCCAGTATTCCGCCACATTTCCGTCCTTTACGCCGGACACCTTTGCAAATATAACCGGCATGTTTACTACATTATTTACTGTGCTGAAATTAGGGCGGTATTTTAATTCCTGGTTCCAAAGAATTGCTATTTCCTCATACATAGTCTGAAGAGTCACTGCGTTTGCCTTGCTGTACTGCCGATCACGATACAGACCGGAGCTCTGGTATAACAGCGTATCCAGCTCTTTTTCCGCATGATAGGCCGCGGTACCCATATGAATCCCCGCATTTTCTCTCGGGAATTTATCCGCAGACAGACTGTTCACATGATTTATCTCATATAAAAACTTGTCCTGTAAGAGGCAGCTTGTATTGAGGTTCGGAACCAGTATCAGCACATCTACAGGAAGACGGGCCAAAAAACGCATAAACAATGCCTCATTGCCGTTTTTACACCCGCCAAAATATATGCAAAGGCTGATTTCCGGCAATTTCCATCCGGAAAAAAGCTCTGACTGAAAACGCTTCAGCCAGCAAATCAGATAAACCGCTTTACTGGTAAGCTTATTCAGATTGATCCCCGGCTGTTCTCCCTCGTCCAGCAGCACATCCACAAACGCCTTCCTCATAAGCCGCTGCAGCTCCTGATCCGCGGCATATCTGATATTTCCTGATAAATCCATCAGCATCTGATCCTGCCGTGAATACACGCCTCTTTTCACCGCGGAGATCTCGTCCACAGCCGGAGGCATAATTGTGTCTTCCAGTATAAGCGTTCTTCTTCCTGAGCTTTTCATTTCCAGCTGGAACTGATACAGCTCATTCATATATGTGAGCTTGTCCTCCACCCCGTTTATGCGGCAAAAACAATTATAGAACAGTCCGGGATCGCTCCCTCTGTCCCTGGCATTGGTTTTTATATCCTGAAATATATCGCCCTTTATCCAGGCATTTGTACAGTTTTGTACCTGAGGCTTTCTCCCATACAGCCGCTCGCGGCTTATCCTCTCCGCCGATTCCTTCTGAATCTGCTTCAGGCAGAAAGTATCCGGAAAAGCGGTCATTCCCGGCAGGCACAGATTATCCGACCATGCCGACCGGGGGTCCATCTGCAGATAACCGGCATCTCCGTTGTATTGAAGCAGAACCGCATCGCAGCCTGCGTTTGACAGAATGGATATGAGTATCAGCTCATACTTGCTGATTTCCCCTTCATATAATATTTTGGGAATTTTATTTCCGCCAAGCTGATTTACAATGCGCTCGAATCTGTAATACAGCCAGCACATAAATTTAATATAAGCATTGCGGATCATATTTTCATTTTTTCCGGTTTTCTGCATGGATTCCAGCGAACCATAAATAGAAGCGGCAACCGTTTCCCGCTGATAAGCGTTTATACGGGGCAGCCACTTTCTTAAGCTGGCCTCTATAAACTCTGTACTCATCTGAAAATTCATGCCCATAATCTCACCATAATAGGAAAGATTTTTTTCATCGGGATTCGGAATCCGTCCCTCAATAACAACTCCCGATAACCGTGCTTCCTCATAATAGCTCTGAACAAAATCCCTTATTTGTTCATTATAGCCATTGATCCGATAAAAGTATACGCCATTATCCCTTCTATTATTGAGTTCAACGAAAAAATCATTCAAATCCTGAATTTTCTTATGCTCAAACATAGATTCCTGACCTCAAAACTGGTATCAATACCTGTTCATTTTATTTTTATTCATAACATACCCAAGTACCGAGCCTACAAACGCTCCGATAATATGGGTCAGATTGGAAACATTATCCTGAACAAAAATTCCCTGATATACCTGCTCGCCCACATAGATAACGGCAACCAGGATAAAAGTAAGCGGAATTTCCCCGTCCGTAATGCTTGTGAAAGAGGACAGTAAAATCAACGCAAATACCACCCCGCTTGCGCCTAAAAGCTGCATGCGGGGAAAGAAAACATAATTTACAATTCCGGTAAACAAGGCCGTGGATAAAATTACAAAAAGAATATTTAACGAACCATACTTTTCTTCCAGCAACGGCCCCACAACCAGAATCAGCATAATATTTCCGATAAAGTGCTCCCAGCCCGCGTGTCCTGCAATATGTCCAAAAAACCGGATATACGTCAAAGGACTGAGCAGAGACGATCGGTATACACTGAATAACATATTGTTTGTCATTCCATGGGTTATATAATTCAAAGCCAGAGAAACAAAACAAAGGATTGTAAATCCCAGTATTACAGGCGAGTTAAAAGAAACTCTCACCTTACGAAATGACTGATCCATCTTAAAATCCCCCTATGTCAAGTAGATTATATCACATTCCAGGCAAAGAAACAGGCATTTTATACAAATCCTCTGATAAATACATTGATGTCTTCATATCCTACTGCCAGATTGATATTCTGTCCCTCCACAATTCCTGCCGTACTGATCCCGATCACTTCCCCGTACATATTCAGCAGGGCTCCGCCGGAGCTTCCATGGGAGGTAGGCGCAGTAAACTGTATCATATCCACCTGATCGATCACCCGGAAGCCGGAAACAATTCCGTCCGACACCGAATTGAACAGGCCAAGCGGGCTCCCTATAGCCACAACCCTTTGCCCCCGGACAAGCTTTTTACTTCCATTGTAAACGGGAATCGGCTTCAGCTCTCTTGGAATCCGGATCAGCGCAAGATCCAGAACCGAATGATATTTAATCACTTCCTGTGTCTCATAAATCTGATCGTCATTCTCAATCTTTACAGAATAAAACACTCCCCCGCTGGCAACATGGTTGTTTGTCAGAATATAGCCCTTTTTTCCCACCATGATTCCTGAGCCTGTGCCGATTACATCTCCTGTCCGGTTATGAACAGCGATAAGCACCACCGAAGCCGCGAGCTGAGCCAGCTCCTCATAGGATTTTTCTCTGCGTTCACCTGCAGGCGCGGATGGTATCTGCGGCATACCGGCCTGGATACCGGTTCCCGGCTGTTCATGCCCGGCTCTTGCTTTTCCGGAAGACGGACGGCGCGGAATGCTCATTCGGATCAGACCGGTATTTTCCACCCCTGATTCTGTCTTTTTAACAGACTCCGCAGATCTTACAGACTGTGCAGGCTCTATGGGCTTTTGCACAGTCCTTACCTCAAACGGCGGAATATCCCCACGACCGTTAAAGCTTCCAAGCGCCAGCTTTTTAGATAAGCCCAGCCCTTCTATGTCCGCAGCAATATCTGCCTTACTTTGGATAAGCAGCACATCGCACCCAATTAAAGTAAGAAAATAAAAGAAGAAATATTCCTGCTTTTTCGTAATATTGTCCGCGGCGATTTTTACAGATTTTCTGACGTCCCACCGGGCGGCCCAGTCCCCTGCCATCCAATCAAGCCAGAACAAAAGCTTAACGACCATGTTTTTCTCAATAGAAGCATTGGCCGCCGTATCTCTGTGATACACAGAGACTACTTTTCCGCAGGCTTCTGCCAGCGCGAAGGGCAGCGGCAGGCTGTCTTTCGTGTAACGCTTTGTATATATCTCCTTCCGCCCGCTCTGAACCCACCGCTCATAGCAGTCTGCATAATAGCCTGCGTCCTCCGGATTCTTTATAGCAGGCAGACCGGAAATTCTTCTGTATATTCCGTTTCCCCTGTGCATTCTCTCTGTAAGCTGCCTGTCCATGTATTCCACTTCTTTTAAGATTTCCCGGGAATACCCCTGTACCCTTATAAAATATACATCCTTACAGCTATTCCGACAGCCTCCCGTCACATTGACGAAACCGCCGATTGTGGCTATATCCATAGCATTATATCTTACATTTTTTATCTGCTCTGTCATAAGTTCTGCACTCTCTGATTATGCGGCCTTTATACTCCTGTCAAGGGCCTGCACATTTAGTATTAGTTTATCATAAACGCAAAAATATGGCTACCTCTTTTCCATATTATGTGATATACTGTTTACTGCTTTGCTACCGCAAATGAACAGGAAAGGTTCTCAGATAAAAGATGAAGGATTCATTACTATATTACCGTGTCGGTCCTCTGCTCTACTGTCCGGCAAATAACGAAAGTATTGCCGGCTCCATAATTACCGGACGGTTTGGCTGCCACTACTCTCTGGCCCTGTGTCTGGAGGATACGATCAGAGATGACCACGTCCCTGAAGCAGAGGCGGCGCTGATAAGCTCTATTAAAAAAATCCATGGGGCTGCTTCTCTGTCCCGGTTTTACATCCCCTGGATATTTATCCGGGTGCGTACTCCGGAGCAGATCTTTGCCCTGCTTTGCTCTTTGGGAAAGGCCGCCGGGCTGATTACCGGTTTTATCATTCCTAAATTTTCCCTGGAAAATGCCGACGGTTTTATCGACGCAGTCACAGCCGTAAACCGGAGTTCTGAACAGCGCTTTTACATGATGCCTATTTTTGAAAGCCCGACGATCGTGCATCTTCAGAGCCGTTACGACATACTGTACCGGCTGAAAGACAAGCTGGACAGCATAGAAGAATATGTATTAAATATACGGGTGGGAGGCAATGATCTGTGCCGTTATTTCGGACTGCGGCGGCACAGCAATGAGTCCATCTACGGTATCCGCCCGGTATCCGATATTCTGTCCGATATCATCACTGTATTCGGCGCCGATTATGTGGTATCAGGGCCGGTGTGGGAATATTATCAGGGTGACGGGTGGGAGTCTGGTCTGAAAAATGAATTAAACGAGGACAGGCTGTGCGGATTCGTCGGAAAAACCGTGATACATCCCAATCAGATCGAATTTGTCAATTCTGCCTACAAGGTTGAAAAAAAAGATTATGAAGATGCCCGGGCGGTTCTTAACTGGAATCCTGCCTGCGATTCTCTTGTAAGCGGAAGCTCGGGCAGGGAACGAATGAATGAATATAAGACGCATGACAGCTGGGCGCTGAGAACCGTGCTCTTATCTCAGGCATACGGTATCAAATAATGCCTTGGCCGCAGGATGCTTTCTGCCTCCCGCAGTCTAGGCATCTGCAAGCCTTTTGATGATTCCGCAGGCCTTATAGTGCGCCATAGAATACAATTCTACCGGAACCCTTTTTTCCTCCGCCAGCCGAAGAATATGAGAGACCGAAGAATCCTGAGCATATCTGGGGTCAATCAGAATTTTCCAGGGAACCCTTCTCAGCAGAACCCTCGTTGTTTCACCGATGCCGGGCTTAATCAGATTGATATCCGTCACTTCAAAATATTCAGCGATCTCTTTTACCTCATCGATCCCCAGCCCTTCTGTCCTGCTGTCAGGTATCGTACCGTTTATATCGAATCCGCCCTCTATTGACTCAATAAAATCATAGGATAAATCATCCTTTTCCAGTTCCTTGTAAAAAACTGCGCCGTGAAAATCATCCTTCCCGATAATATCATCCCTTAAAAAGGTCCGGCTCACCAGACCGGACACTGTGCAGTTCAGGCAGGAGCTTGGAATAAGAATATCCTCATGTGTGCCGCACAGCTTTGTCACATTCGCCGGGTCTGCAACGACCGCAAGATCGTCCGTCACTCCCGGGTAATGAACCAGCGCCCTTCTAAGCTCATTTAATATGGCGCCCTTCCCAATCCACCCGTCCAGAAACAAAAGCTGCTCCGGGGAATGAAGTCTCAGGAGATATTTCATCGCATTATCGTCAATCCCTTTTCCCCGAATAATAGAAACAGAGTAATGCAAAACATCAATTCCGTACTTCATCTTTATAAAATGCTTGACCAGAATGCCGATGGGCGTGCCTGCCCTGGCAAGTGAAACCAGGACAACCCTGCCGTCCTTCAACGCCATAATTTTATCGGCCAGCTTCCCCACAGCCAGAGCCACTGTCCGGGAGTAATGCTCCAAAGCCTCTCGGTATACCTTCATATACTGAGCGCTTGGCTTATACTCGACCGGAAGCATTTCGCAGTAATGCTTCCCCGACTGAATCAGTTGTTCTCTTTCCTTTGCAGGCTGCGGCTGCACCAGGCCCGTAATGTCTTTCAGGAGAAAGATTACATCCTCATCTCTATAAGAACTTCTCATCCCTTGTTCCACCTCACCAATGTTATTTTTCTGCTGCCGCAGCGGGTCAGAGCATGGATAAGACAATACTCCGCTTCCGGAATATCCTTCCGGGAATCCGTAAGAATCAAAACGTGATCATAGCTTTCCAGATTATAAATAAAAGTGACTCTTCCCTTTTCATAGAAGCTCGCCAGTTCAAACCTGCTGTGCAGCGGATATTCTTTTTCCATGCTGACAGCAATGGGACTTCTGGTCGTTGAATGTGTCTTAACCGTACATTTTTCCAGCCTGCTCCCGATAAATATGGCCGGATACATAAACTCTTCTGTTCCAAGGATAAGAATTTTTTGTCCTTTTTTATCCTCCAGGCTGCCCCGTATCTGATTCCACAATTTTTCACATGCATCCTGATAGTCTCTGCCCTTAAGCAGCCTTCTGGCATCCAGCCATCCGTCCGCCCAAATCTTCTCTGCCTCTACGGCAGGAATTGTGAAATCCGGCCCGAAATAAAGCCCATCGCCTTTATATTGTCCGGCTGTAGCTGTATATGCGCTGTGATCCGTCTTTACAAGATACTGAAGGCCGATGCCTTCTGAGCTGTATCTGCCAAGGGCTTCCCTGTTCATCCCGTTCAGAAGAGAGACTGCCGCAAACCGGACCTTTCCCGGATAATTTTTCCGAATCAGATCGACTATTTTTAAAATCGTATTTCCGGTTGTCAGCTCATCCTCCACAAAGACAACTCTCTGTACCTTGTCCATCACCTGATCCAAATCCGTTTTAACGACTCTCTGCTCCCTGGCATGACTGTGAGACTCCGTAAAGAACAAATACTCTGCTCCCTCCACATCCTCCCTGGTCGTCTGCATATAGTAGGAGTTAAGCCTTACCGCCAGAGCCGCCCCGATTGCGGTAGCCGTCTCCGCAAATCCGATCAGAAGCAGCTCCTCCGTCCCGTAAGCCTTCTCCAGTTTATCGGCCAGGGCGCCGAACATGCATAAGGATTCCTTTGGAGCCGCCGGCACATGTTTTCCCTGCAGTGTGTTGACCACCAGATATTTTCTCTGGCTGTTGTTCTCCCTTCCGGCCACTCTCACAAGCTCTTCCTCCGTATACATCCTTCTGCTTTCCTCAATCATATTGGTTTATCTCCTTTTGCCGGTATATAACAACACCATTCTTCTCCGTACGGACATATCCTTCCTCCTCCGCAATCTGCTTCAGGATGCCTTCCAGCTCCGGCTGCTCCTCCACATGCCTGCCGGCTCCGTGGGAACTGAATCTCCAGCTTGTATAAGCTCCCAGCTCCGGAGGAAGCAGCAGGATCACATTCGGAACCTTCTCCGGAAACCTCTCATAATATTTGTTCAGAACCGTTTTTTCGCTGTGGATCGTCCAGGTGATGTAAGATCCGCACCGACCCGGGGAATCCATATAAACCCAGGGATTGCAGCCAAGCACCGCCAAAGTATCCGTATCCGCTGTTTCCGTGCGCAGCACCTCTACAATCCGCTCATATGTATCCGCCCGCTGTGCTTCCGTATAAATACCGGCCATCACTCCTGAGGATACCCGGCTGGAAAGCTCGGACACCACACCGTCTCTGTACACGTCAAAAAATCTGATAATGCCCAGTACGGCAAGAAGCAGATAAGCAGGCATATGGCCGCATATCCGCATGGCTGTCCTCTGCTTCTGAAAAAGCCTCCGGACAAAATGAATTCCCCATATATCCAGCATCAGAAAGCTCATATTAGCCACCCTGTGCCCCACATTGGAGCCGATAACCCAGACAAGGCCAAAGGCTATGCCCGGAACCAGAAAATACGTTTCCAGCTCCTCCTCCCTGCACTCCGGATATAAAAGCTGAAGCTGAACCGCCAGCAAAAGAAATGTTATAATAATTCCGCTCTCAAAAAATGTCCGGACATAGACCGACTGGATAAAAAATTCTGCCAGCAAAAGCCATGCCAGATATGTTCTCTCTTTTCTTTGTTTTGTCTTTAAGATCCCCCTGCCGGCAATAAAGGAAGCCGTTACCGTAAAAATATACAGCGGCCAGGTAAAACGCAGAAACACGTTTATATAGTACAAAAATAATTCCCATAATCTTTTGAATACTCCGTCCTGATCCATCTCCGGGTCCTGGAACATCAAAGGAATATACTCCCATAGGCCCTCCCATGGAATCCATCTCCCAAATATACATAAAAATCCTGCGGCGGCAGCGAAAACCCCGCAGGAAAACCAGAATACTTCTTTATTCCTTCGGAAAATGCCGGCGGCAGCAATCAGGAAGAAGCATACAGCCATATAGGGCATGCACAGTACGGATATTGAAAAGCTGATGCCGGAGAGCACCAGAAACCCCCTCCTCCGGGAGCCTGTCTCAAACTGTATCCACCACAGCACTGCCAGCAGAAAGGTATGCATTCCAAGACTGTAATAAGAAAGATTGATAATATTTCCCCTTACATAAAGAAGCGCGCAGAGCGCACATAGAAGAGCTGTCCCGCAGTTTCCTGTAACGCGCTTTAATATGCGGAACAGAAAAGAAGCAGTAAATACCTCGAGCAGCACAAACAATATGCGGGAAAACAGTATAATCCCTTCACTGCTGCCATTCCAGAAAACATAAAACCGGTACAGCGGAAGGAGCACAAGCCCCATCACCTGCGCCGTATTCCAGTCATGCTTAAATAAGAGATCCCCGTCGCTGAATCTTCTGGCTGTAGCCAGATAAAAGGTTTCATCCGTAGTATCCATTCCATAACAGGCCCTGACTATCAGTAAAATTCCCGTCACAAAAATAACTGCGGCGGACAGATATGTCTGCCATGTTATTTTCTTATATAAAAGGCTTTGCCCTTTTCTCTCCATCAACTATTTCCTCCTTGGTAAAAAGCCGTTTTCCTTTAGCGCTTTCCAAGCAGACGCATAAATTTCCGAAATGCCCGGACAATCTTCCACGGCGGGTTCAGACCTCTGTCATATTTGTCAAATTCTGTGTCTCTTACCACATGCTCCGGAAACACCAGCGGAAAATCCATCGGAAACGTCTCGCCCTGGTAATCCCCCGGATTCTGCGTATGGGTTGCATCAGCCCCGAAGCCTTCGTTGGTAATCAGATTCACCTTCGGCACCGCGCACAGACCTCCTGTCCCCATGCAGGAAATCCACCACAGATAGTCCCATGGACATTTTCCACGGCGGAAATAATAATTCAGTTCTTTTTTAACATAGTATCTGGCCCTGGGCGGATATACTCCTGCCAGTGTGCCGTCCCTCTGAATCCGCTCCCATTCCGAGCCGTCGTCGCAGTAATGATTCCATGCCCGCTTCCATGTAGCCCATCCCCAGGTATAAACCCTTGCGGTAAAACAGCAGCAGCAGTCAATCGGATACTTTTGTACAGGATTGGAGCCGGAGATCATCATAACCCTGGAATCCTCCCGGTATCTGTCCAGCATTTCCTGCGCATACCGAAAGAACTGCTCGTCAGGAATACAGTCATCCTCCAGAATCACGGCTTCGTCCACCTGACAGAACACCCAGTCGAGCCCTGAGGGCACACGGTAATCACAGCCCATGTTTTTCTCCGCATAATTCCGGAAAACCTCACAGGGCCAGGAAACCTTTTCAAACAAAGCCCGGACCTTCTGAACCTTTTCCAGTTCCCCCGCCGCCTGTTCCCTGGCTCCGTCCGATATCACAAACAGCTTTTCAGGTTTGATTTTTTCAAGACGGCCAAGCATCCTTTCTGCCAGGCCAGGCCGGTTAAAGACAATGACTGCAACCGGCACAGAATACTGCTTCTCCATACATTTCCCTTTCCGTTTTTTCTATTCTATCATTTGATTTCTATTTTTACAAGACAGGCAGGATTCTTGAATTTCCGCAAAATAAACAGAAATTTATTGCATTCTTCCTACTGCGCCGATATAATTGCAGATATCTTAATGAAAAGAGGCGAATGCATGTTAGTAGCCAATATTTCCGATCAGCTCGGCAATCAGATGTTTGCCTATGCTTCTGTCAAAACAATCGCGGAGCGAAAAGGATATTCCTTTGGCTTCATCCGCGCCCGCAATGATCATATCAATGATACAGACCCCAGATACGGCAATGAAATCCATACGGTTTTTCCTCAGATAAAAAAAGAGCTTCTGCAGGAGCTGCCCTCAGATATTAAATATACCTTTACCGAAAATGTTACGCCTTATTCCAAAATGTTTTTCTCCGAAAAAGCGCTGCAGGTAAAAAACCAGACTTTTATGAAGGGACACTTTATTTCTTATCTGTATTTTTCAGATAATATGGAACATGTCCGCAGCTGGTTTACCTTTCCTGATGAAGTAAAGGAAATATGCCGGAACAAGCTGTCCGGACTTCAGCAGAAATATCCTGGCAGGCAGCTTATCGCAGTCCATTTCCGGACAGGCAGGGATTACACCCGGCAGGGCTTCCTTTTAAGCTCCTCCTACTGGTTTCTGGCGGCCGATTATATGATAAAAAAATACGGGAAAAACAACATACTCTTTCTTCCCTTTTATGATGCCCGGGCAAAGCGTCACGGAGCGGTTCACCGCTTCTTAAAGAGATACCCCTGCGAAATCATAAAAGGTACGCTGGTGGAGGATATGTGCTGTATGACCATGCTCCAAAACCTGATTGTGTGCAACAGTTCCTTTTCCATCATGGCGGGAATCCTGAATTCCCATCCGGACAAGCTTGTCCTGCGGCCTTCCGTGTACCCCTCCGGGGCGAACTACCAGCCAAACGACTGCTTTCCGGAAGACTGGATTGTTATCAGAGCCAAAAGAAGTCCCCATTCCCATCACCTCTATAAACGAATGGTGATAAAGGGACATATGCTGGCCCTTATCCGCAGAATATTACCGGGAGCTTTCTAAATTATGAATATACTTTTTCTCAATACAACCTATCTGTGCGGCGGCGCTGAGAAGGTAGCCAATCAGCTTTTTAACGGCATGAAGAAACGCGGGCATCAGGTCTATGAAATCGTCAGCTACCATAAACGCCCGGAAAAACCGGAGGAAGGAGTGTCTGTCCTCTATGAAGGCAGAACCGGGCTGGCGCTGAACCGGCTTCTGACCGGCAACCACAGCAACGCCAGCCTCCGTATCCCCTACAGCCGCAGACAGATTCTTCGTTTTATAAAAGAGCATAAAATAGATATCGTACATCTTCACAATGCCCACGGCAATTTTCTTGGAATCGATGATATCCGGGCAATCAGCGAACACTGTCCCATTGTATGGACGCTGCACGACTTCTGGGCCTTTACCGGCCACTGCACCTACCCGACCGGATGCTCTGACTTATGGAAGGAGGGCTGTTTCCGCTGTCCGCAGCTTCAGAACTACCCTCCTCTGCGAAAGGATATTTCGGGCCGCCTGTTGGAGGAAAAATCACTGGCCTTCCGGACTCCCCGGATTTGCTATGCGGTTCCCTCTGTCTGGATGGAGCGTCAGGTACGACAGTCCGTTCTGGCGGATCAGAATATCTGCTGTATCCCCAACAGTCTGAATACCGCCCTCTGGACTGCCTGTGACAAACAGGCCCTGCGGGAGGATTATCGGCTTCCTGCCGGGAAACACATTCTTGCCTTTGTGGCGGCAGACCCCCAGAAGAAGCTCAAGGGCATGGACCTTTTACTGTCTGCCCTGGCCCGGATTCCCAATCCGGAGCAGTACCTGCTGCTCATTGCCGGCAGAGAGGACGGTTTGGAAACTATTGAAAAAAGGGGATTTTCCATCCGGCGCTTCGGATACATCACGAATCAGAAAGAAATGAACGAGTTTTATGGACTCGCTGATCTGCTGGTGAATCCCTCCATTTATGAAACCTTCGGCCTTGTAAATATTGAGGCCATGGCATCCGGAACCCCTGTCCTTGCTTTTTCCGTATGCGCCATGGAGGAAATCATCACTCCAAAGAGCGGATGGTGCCTGCCGGACATTGACGGCCGTCTGCTGGCAGACCAACTGTCCCTGATCTTCCAGAATCCCCGGCTTCTTGCCCAAAAAGGCAGAGCTGCCAGAGACCGGGCGCTCTGTGTCTACTCGGAGGAGCAGATGTTTGATTCCTATGAAACATTGTATAAAAAGACCGCGGCCGGATAGCCGCGGTTCCGTTCTCTATAATTCCTTCGTCAGCCATTGCTTTAAATATCTCCAGCTTCCCCAGGACTCCAGATATATCCTCACAAACGGCCTCGTCCCTTTCCAGAACAGCGGAGCAATCAGCGCTACTACAATCTGGGCGAGAAGCGTTCCAAGAGCCGCCCCAAACACCCCCCATACAGGAATCGCCAGCGCGTTAAAGATCAAATTACATACCGCCCCGCAGATAGGATAGTATTTGGAATATTCATTTTTGTCCTCCGCCACACTCCATACATTACGGGCCAGCCCAATCATGGCAAAGCTTGTGGACCAGATTAAAAGCTTTAAAACCGGCGCTGCACTGATAAATTTCTGTCCGTACAGAAGCAGAACTGCCAGTCTTCCGAAAATCTGAACCACAATTCCCACCAGAATTCCCAGTACGCTGATACCGAAGAACAGCAGCTTCAGCTTATCCTCATATTCCTTTTCGCTCTTTGCCTTTGCCTCCAGAATCATCGTGCGGGAGGAATTGAAAATAGCGGTCGGTATAAATTCCCAGAGCATAGCGATGGTCATGGCAGCCGTGTAGATTCCCACCTCCGTCTGTCCCATCATCCTCCCCAGCATCACCTTATCCATCTGCGTATACAGCGATATGGCAATTCCCGCAAATACATAATGCTTGCTGCGGCTGAAAATATCCTTTGCATACTGCCAGCAGAAGCCAAGCTTAAAGTCACGCATCATCAGAAAAAGTGTAATAACAATGCTTCCGCATACCAGCGCCTGGATCGTAGTGGATGCCGCAAACCATACAACGGAGGCCTGCGCAATTAACAGGAGGATTTTCCATACCCCCACCACTGTCTGCCCGCACATATTGGCAATTACATAATATTTGGACTTCATCTTTGATAAAAACCACTCGTTCAGCAGTTCATATGCACGAAGCGCAATGGCAAAGGCCTGAATTCCGGTTATAAACCATAATACATAATTTCCCGGTTCTATCAGGATTACCAGCACCATCGCACAGATAAGACTGACGACTGCCGAAAACCCGCGCATACAAAGGGCGGTTCCCATGACGCGCCCCTTCTCCTGGGGATGCTTCATCATCTCATTAATCAGCACATTGTCAATTCCGAGCTGGCTGATGGAAGTAAACAGATTCACCAAAGAAGCGCCGTATCCGATCAGTCCGTAATTGGACGGGCCCAGGTACCGCGCCGACAGCGCGCCGACCACCAGCGACAGCCCCATAGAATATATATTCTGGAAAATCAGCCAGTTGGTGTTTCCTATAAAACGATTGTCCTTGATTTTCCTAATCACCGCCAGCACTTACTTTTCCTCCAGAAATACCTGCAGCTCCTCCGGAGTCCCAAGTACATGAACCCTTTCTGAATCCACGATGCTGATGGTAACCGGAAGCCCCTTTTCAATCATATAATTATAGAGCGGAGCAATATACTTCTCATTTCTTTCCATCCTGCTGCTGTCGGCATAATATTCCTTATACATCTGCTGATATAGTCCCGCGGAAGAAAAATAATAGGCTCCCAGCGTACAGTTATCCGATATCCGAACCTTTTCCCGGACCTCCGTCACCCTCCCGTTTTCATCCAGCTTTGCAAAGCTCCAGTGATCTCCGTCCGCATGAAAGCACGGAATATGACCGTCGCCGGAAATATCCTCATATTTCATCTCATACGGCTCCACATAAGTATCAATATTGTACACCATAACAGATTCGTCCGGATCACAGTAAGGCATCGCCAGCATACAGGTGGTGGCCTGGCCGTCCGTCATCTCGTCAATCTCTATAAGCTCGATAGATTGTAT
The DNA here is from genome assembly GCA_009774155.1 of Lachnospiraceae bacterium. Lineage (GTDB taxonomy): Bacteria > Bacillota > Clostridia > Lachnospirales > Lachnospiraceae > Hominiventricola. The sequence continues at coordinate 4,156 of VSNE01000016.1, read as the reverse complement.
CCCGTACTTTGCAGCCTGTTCCCGGATAAACGCCCCTGCCTTGTCCTCCCTGCGGACTACAAAAATATATTTGGATACATGGTCATTATAGCCAAGCAGGCTGTCCATGGACCATTCAAACAATGTCTTTCCCTTGGCCTCTATCATATACTTCGGCACCTGATATCCGGCCTTTCGGAATCTGGAGCCAAGCCCGGCCATCGTAATAATGATATTCATCTTCCTGTCCCCGTTTATTTTGAATCATTTTTGGAATCTCTGCAGATTTGATCCAGCTCTTCTGCCGTATGCTTCAAAAACTCGTCCGGCCTTACAGTACGGTCATCCACATAGAATCCTTTGTGCCCCGGCCACGGTTTTCCGTAAATAATCTCATCATACGGAATATTCCATCGCTCCAGCCATGCCAGCAGAATTTTGGCCGTATTTTTGTTAATCAATCCGATATTTCCCCCATAGGAATTCATATTCCTGGATGTAAACAGAATAATTTTTGCGCCGTTTTCCTTGTAATACCGCATCTTCTCCACCACATTCTTATAGGGAACCAGATCTTCATATTTCTCGTCCTTCTTTTTAATTGGACATATTGTTCCGTCAATGTCAAATACAAACGAATAATCACCGTACATTTTATCCCTCTCTCCTCTCCTGCTCTGCCCGGATATCCATGACTCTGTCCAGAATCTGAATCCCGGTGGCCAGCATGGCATACTGATGCTCCGCGCTTTCTCCATGCAAAGGTATCATACTCAGAAAAAGCAGAGCCTCAATCAGCTCAATATCGGCTTTGTTCTCCCCGATTTCGTCCCGGAACACCTCCAGAAACGCCTCATACAAATCAAATTCCCGATGTCTGTCCAGAATCTGAAAATCAATTCGGGCCTTGTCTTTATCCGTATCTATCCGGAACAGATCCTTGATAATAAAATCGTATTTCCCGTCCACACTGTGAAACAGCTTCGCCAGCTCATACCGCTGATCCCCGTAAATATCGTAGCTTCCGAATTTCCCCCGCGGATCAATGACCTTAATAAACGAGAAATTGCTGTCCACCATAATGTTGGCAAAGCACAAATCCCCGTGAATAATATGGAACGTGTCCACATCATACAGCCGGGCCGGAATCTCCTGCGAGAGCCGCTGGCATATAATGTCCAGCGGCACATAGCTGACCCCATTGATCCGCATCTTTTTCTCAAAAAACAAAGCAAAACGGCTGTCCCTGCGGAGCCTGTCCAGACGTTTACAGGTTTTATCCAGATATACCTCCTGAAGCGCCGGACGAATCCCTCCCCCGGATACCTGGTAACGTTTAAAATCATCATAAATAAAACGAATCCGGCTGAATATATCCCGCCACTGATGATAGCTTAAGTCCCCGTACAGAAACAGCTCGTGCACCGTATGATAGGAATAATATTCCATAGTCACATACGGCCCGCTGTAATCGGTCGAATAGGAAAATATTCTGGGCCGTACATATTCAATGTCCGCCGGGAGCTTTAAATACCAGAGGATCTCACCGATAAACTTTTCTCTGTCATCGCTGCTTTTTCTTAAAATCCCCCTGTTTTTATCAATTGTAATATGATTAAATTCCCTCGCCTTTACCTCCAGCTTGGAATTATAATATTTATCGGCATGGCCGATATCAAACCAGTTTTCCGTGCGGACAGCTTCCATAGGGTGCTTCCGGCTGTAGAGCATCAGCGCCTGATAAAAGCCGCTTATCTGCCCGTTATCTGCAGAACCTGCCTCCTTCAGACATTCCTTAAAGTCCCCTTCGTCTGACAAACAGAACACTCCCACAAAAAGCTTCTCCCGTTTTCTCGCATCCGCCCCTTTCTGTTTGTCCCTGACAGACGTAATTACCCCGTCCTCACAGTCAAAAAAGGTCCATATATCCGACGGATAGTCTTCGGAATAAAAAAAGCCGTCCCTGCACTTTTCCGGAAACCGATCCAGCACAATCGTATCCGCAAAGTTAATCACTACGGAGGTATGAGTATCCTCCAGTCCCGCATATACGGTATCTCCAAGATCCCCCAGCCTGTCAAGCCGCTGAATATGAATCTTCTCAGACCGATACGAGGAAAGTCCTCTCTTCACCTCGTCCGCCATCTCATAGCACATGATTCTGACAGAATCCGCCTGCTCCTCATACTGCTCCAGCAGGTAGTCAAATACAATGCCCTGGCCAACCGGATAGATAATCGCCGGGAGCCTCCCCAGGTTCTGAAGCTCTCTGGGCACTATTTTCGCGCTGGGAATCACCACCTTCATCGCTCTTCCCCCTGATCCAGCATCCGCTGAAGTCCTTCCGAATATCCTGACTGGAACTTTTTGGCATAAAGCTGACCGCACCCGGCCAGCTCCGGGTAATCCTCCTCTGCCAGAATCTTAGCCCCCTTATCCTCCGGAAGCCATATAATCCTGAAAATGTCCTTCTCACTCTCTATCCGGCTGCGGAACCTGGAATGAAACAGCACGGTCGCCACATAAAAATCATCCGGCGCGTGCATCATCTGAAAATATCGGTTGAATTTTTTATTCTTCTTATAAAAATCCAGAAGGTAAGAAGCGCACTCTCCCGATATTGCCCATTTCGGCGCAATTCCATGCAGCAGATACTTCTGTCCTTCATGCATGACATAATCATGCTTTCCCTTCTTTCCCATCTTTCTGAGCAGCCGTTCATATGTCTGCAGGCACTTCTGCAAAAATCTGTGATCTCTGGCAGCATAATAATACAGATGGCTGTGCTGTTCCCCGCTGACCACTGACGCATGTATAAATTCCCTGTCTTTATGTTCGTAAAAAAATTCCTGTATCTGTTCATCCGGCTTCACCGGATAATCCAGTCCTGTAAGCAGCACAATTCTGTCATAGCTGTCCTGCTGCAAAGCCTGCTCCATGATAGAAAAAGAGGCCTGCAAAATCCCGTAGCCGGCCCATACAATCCGGTACCGCTCCCTGGAAAAAATTATCCTTCCCGGTCCGGGCATATCTGCAAGAGCTTTCTGAAACGGTGTGATATCCACACTGGCGTTGATGTGTATATAGACATCCGCATCCCCCGTCCGGGTCAGCCGGAGGGCAAGCCGCTTAAGCTGCTCCGAATCCATATATGCAATGACCAGATATGCTATCTTTATATGCTTCTCCATCGTTTCCTCCTCTGCCGCAATCCCTTGTAACAACTATTCACAAGGCAATATCCTCTCACGCTGATCGTACACAAAAGCACACGCGCATGATTCCATAGAGTTGCCGCCTTTCCCCACAAAAAGGATTTGCGGACCATGCCCCGGTATTCCGGACGATACATTTCTGCCTCCTGAAGCATATTCAGATAGCTGTCCAGAACCCCGTTTTTCATCCATTTTTGAAGCTCTTGCTCCTGCTGCTCTGCCAGCCTGCACTGATCCTGCAGAGTCCGGAACAGATCCCGTATATTTTTCTCCATATTCCTGCTGGTACTGATAGAATTTTCTCTTATGACATAATGATAAAAATCTCCCGGAACCTCCACTATCTGCCTGGCCTTTAAAAGCGCCCTCGGAGTAAATTCCACATCTTCATGGAGGATTCCTTCCTTGAACCGAAGCCTGTTTCTGTCCAGAAATTCTCTTCGGTAAGCATACAGCCACGCCTGCACATTCAGGCTCCGGTTCCGGTACGCATACAGCATATAGTCATGGGCAGTCCATGTCTTTATCTGCTCCGGTTCCGCTCTCCGGATTCTGCAGGCGGCAGACTCATCCTTCTCCTCCAGACCGCCGTACACAAATACATCTGCCCGCGGATGCTTCACCGCCGCCGCTTTTAGTTCCCTGCACAGCGTTAGATCCACATAATCGTCAGAATCCACAAACAGCACATATTTGCCCTTTGCACGGTCAATTCCATAGTTTCTCGCCGAGGAAAGCCCTCCGTTTTTTTTGTGAAATACCCTCACCCGGAAATCCTTTCCCGCATACTCCTCACAGATCTCCCCGCTTCTGTCCCTGCTCCCGTCATCCACAAGAAGCACCTCATACTCCTGGGTGGTCTGTCCCAGCAAGGAATCCAGGCAGAGTTCCAGGCAGTCCTCTACCTGATATACCGGTACGATAATTGAAAAGCAGCAGATATCTGCCGACGATTCCCGGAC
>VSNE01000159.1 GCA_009774155.1 Lachnospiraceae bacterium | reverse complement strand
AAAAAAGTGGGGGATTTTAATAAAAAAGGAATCTGAAAGTCTGATATATACGGGCTTAAAGATTCCGAGAGATTATAGAAAAAATAAGGAGGATTTTATGAGCGCTTCAAAAGTATATTACACAAACCTGAGGGTAAAGCCGGGAGATTCCCTTCAGACCAAGCTGGAACGGCTTCTCCGCAAAGCCGGGCTTCCTTCTATGGAACTGGAAGATCGCTATGTCGCTGTTAAGATTCACTTTGGAGAGCCCGGCAACCTGGCCTACCTTCGTCCGAATTACGCCCGCACTGTTGTCGATATGATAAAATATCTGGGCGGAAAGCCATTTCTGACCGACTGCAACACGCTCTACATAGGCGGCAGGAAAAATGCCCTGGATCATATTGAAAGCGCCTATCAGAACGGCTTTAATCCCTATAACGTCGGATGCCATATTCTGATTGCCGACGGACTGAAGGGAACCGATGAGGTATATGTTCCGGTGGAAGGCGGAGAATATGTAAAAGAGGCTAAGATCGGACGTTCCATTATGGATGCGGACGTTTTTATCTCCATGAATCATTTTAAAGGACACGAGGCCGCGGGCTTCGGCGGCGCCCTGAAAAACATCGGCATGGGATGCGGCTCCCGCGCAGGCAAGATGGAGATGCATTCTGCAGGCAAGCCGTATGTAAACAAAGAGCTCTGTATCGGCTGCGGACAGTGCATAAAAGTCTGTGCCCACGACGCCCCGTCTATTACCGATAAAAAGGCATCCGTTGACCAGAACAAATGCGTAGGCTGCGGACGCTGTATCGGCGTCTGTCCGAAGGATGCCATGAATCCTGCGCAGGACGAGGCCAACGAGGTGCTGAATTATAAAATTGCGGAGTACAGCAAAGCCGTTCTGGACAACAGACAGCATTTCCATATCAACTTTGTTATGGACGTGTCTCCATACTGCGACTGCCACGCGGAAAACGATCTTCCGATCGTACCGGATGTGGGCATATTCGCCTCCTTCGATCCGGTTGCCCTGGATATGGCGTGCATTGATGCAGTCAATGCCCAGGAGCCTGTAAAAGGAAGCGCGCTGGAGGAATCCGGACGTCCTTATATTGACGATCACTTTACCTCTGTCTTCCCGGATACCCATTGGCAATGCTGTATTGAGCATGCCAAAAAGATCGGAATCGGAACCGACGAATACGAACTGACGGAGGTAAATTAAATCAGACGTGGAAGATTCCTCCCCTGCGTTTAAAAAAGGCTGCCGTGAAACGGCAGCCCTTCCTTAATTCTTCTCCTGCTCCAGATGTACGGTCATCTGCGGGAACGGAATGTCAATTCCTTCCTTCGTCAGACGGTCGTGCACCTTTTCCAGCGTTCTCCATTTTACTTCCCAGTAATCTTCTGTTTTTACCCACGGGCGCATCAGGATGGTAATTCCGCTGTCGCCCAGATTGTCCACCGCAACCACATAAGCAGGATCTTTCAGTATCTTTTCATCTGCATCCAGAATCTCTCTTATCACCTGCTGCGCATGCTTCAAATCCGAATTATATGCCACATCCACACTCATATCCACACGGCGGTTTTCATTCGCAGAATAATCAATAATATTACTGTTGGAAAGCGTACCGTTGGGAATGACAATATTGCGGTTATCACCTGTATGTAAGGTGGTTGAAAAGATAGAAATCTCCGTCACGGTTCCCTCGCAGCCGCATGCGCTGATATAGTCCCCCACCACAAAGGGCTTCAGCACCAGAATCAGAATTCCGCCCGCAAAGTTAGCCAGACTGCCCTGCAGGGAAAGGCCAATCGCCACGCCCGCGGAGCCAAGCAGCGTAATAAATGAGGTGGTCTGAATTCCGAACCTGGCCAAAAGGGCCAGAATCAAAACCGTATATGCGGAAATCTTTACAAACGCGTCCAGAAACTGCACCACGCCGGTATCAATACTGGACCTCTCCAAAGCTCTCTTCAGAATCTTTCTTATAACGCCGATTACCTTCAGGCCGATAAATAAAAACACCATCGACCAGATAAACGACATGCCGCCCGACAAAACCTTGGGCCAGAGTGTAAAAAGCATTTCTTCCATAATTCTATACTCCTTCTTTTTCTTGTGCAAACCGATCCAGGAAATCCTGTTCTGAAATAATCTCAATTCCCAGTTCCTTCGCCTTTTTATTTTTAGAAGACGAAGACATGGTATCATTGTTGATTAAGAAGCTGGTTTTAGAGGTAACGCTTCCGGTAACCTTCCCGCCCTTTGACTCGATCAGATTTTTAAGCTCATTCCGGTTGGAAAATTTTGTAAGACTTCCCGTAATCACAAATACCTTTCCGTCCAGCGTAAGCCAGGACTCATCCATCACCTCCTCCACATAAAGATCCAGTTCTTTTATAAGGTCATCCAGCCATCGGTTATGCTCTTTATCTGTAAAGTATTCTTCTATACTGGCTCCGATCACGCCTCCCACTCCCGGAATCTGACTCAGCTCCTCTGCCGTGGCATTTCTCAGCCGATCCAAATCACAGGCATACTCCTTACATAGTATTTTCGCATTGGCAACACCGATATTAGGAATGCCAAGGCTGTAGATCACCCTTGGAAGCGTCGTGTGACGCGCCTTTTGAATACTGTCCTCCAGCTTTTGATAGGATTTTTCTCCAAATCCTTCCATCTCTATAATTGCGTCCTTATAGCGGTTCAGATGGAACAGATCCGCGTATTCATGCACATATCCGCAGCCAATGAATTTTTCCAGCGTCATCTCAGACAATCCGTCAATATTCATGGCATCCCGGCTCACAAACAAAGTGAATGCTTTGATCTTCTTGGCCTGGCAGTCCGGATTGATACAGTACAGCGACTCCACATCATTGACCTTCTGCACCTTTGCAGGCCCTTTGCAGACCGGACAGGTATCGGGAATCTTTACATTCCCGCTTTTGGTCAGATTTTCGGCAATTTGAGGAATAATCATATTGGCCTTATAGACGGTGATCCTGTCCCCTATTCCAAGCTTCAGTCCCTTTAAAATACTGATATTATGCACAGATGCACGGCTGACTGTCGTCCCCTCCAGCTCCACCGGCTCAAAAACCGCCACCGGATTAATAAGTCCTGTTCTGGACGGACTCCATTCGATCTCTGTCAGGCAGGTTTCCCGAAGCTCGTCCTGCCATTTAAACGCATAAGAATCTCTCGGAAATTTGGCCGTCCGTCCCAGGGACTGCCCATAGGCAATATCGTCATAGGTGCCGACCAGGCCATCCGACGGAAGATCGTTATCCGAAACCGCCCCGGAGAATTCCCGTACTGCCTCTGCAATCTGCTTCCCTGTCACTTTTTTATACTCCACCACGTCAAAGCCCTGATTCTTCAGCCACAAAAACTGCTTCTCCCTTGAGTTCTCAAAGTCCGCTCCCTCTGCCCGCACCAGTGCGAAAGCATAGAAATAAACATTTCGTCCGGCAGTAATTTCATTGTTTAACTGGCGCACGGAGCCGCTGCAAAGATTCCTCGGATTCTTATATTTTGCCGCCTCATCCGCAATCTCTGCATTAATTTTCTCAAAATCGGAATAGCGGATCACTGCTTCCCCCCTGAGAATCACCTCTCCTTTATGGGGAATGGAAAGCGGCACATTGCGGAATACCTTTGCATTGTTCGTGATCACCTCTCCAATCTCTCCGTTTCCTCTGGTGACCGCCTTCAGAAGCTGTCCGTCCTCATAAGTCAGAACCACCGTCAGCCCGTCCAGCTTCCAAGAAAGCAGCACCTCGTGGGTTCCTGCAAAAGCGGCCAGCTCTTCTACATCCTTTGTCTTATCCAAAGACAGCATCGGAGTCTCATGACGTTCCTTCGGAAGCTCATCCACAGCCTCATATCCCACTGATACGGTAGGACTCCCTCCAAGCACAATCCCTGTTTCCTTTTCCAGCGCTTCAAGCTCGTCATAAAGTCTGTCATATTCAAAGTTGTCCATAATTTCCCGGTCTTCCTGATAATATGCTTTGGAAGCATTCTTCAGCAGTTCTCCCAATTCCTTCATCCGTTCAATTTTCGTCATCCTGCCACTCCTCCATTTTCCTGCCCTGCTTCCCGGATGCTTTAAGAAGCTGTAAAAGCTCCTCCAGCTCCTCCCCGGTCACATTTCTCCAGGCTCCGGTTTTCAGGTGTCCCAGACGAATATTCATGATCCTCACCCGGCAAAGCTCCTGTACATGAAAGCCCAGCTCCCGGCACATCCGCCGGATCTGTCTGTTCAGCCCCTGAGTCAGAACAATTCTGAATTTCCGTTTTCCAAGACGCTCCACTGTGCACGGTCTTGTGGTCACACCCAGCTCCTTTAAATATACGCCGTCTGCCATCCTTCTGAGAAACTCTTCATGAACCGGCCGGTTCACTACCACCTCATATTCCTTCTCATGATAATTAGACGCCCGCATCATTTGATTGATAAGCTCTCCTCTGTTTGTCATCAGAAGAAGTCCCTCTGATTCCTTGTCCAGTCTTCCGGCATAGGTAATGCGCTTCGGATACTTCAGAAATTCAATGATATTTGTATCGCCTCCCTGACTGACCTCAGAGCATACAATCCCTTTCGGCTTATTTACCGCAATCAGAATCGTTTCGTCTTTTTCTCCTCTTCTGATCGGCCTGCCGTCCAGCTCTACCTGATATCCGTCCTCAATCTGCATGCCCACAACAGCCGTCTCTTTGTTGACTGTTACCCTGCCCTGCTCCACCAGGCGATCCGCCTCTCTTCTGGAACAGATTCCGGCCTCACTCATATATTTGTTCAGACGTATCATTATGTATCTCTCTTTCCCGTGATTGCGGGGAGTCCCGCAACCACTACTATATCAAATCATGCCGGAAAAAGCCAGACTATCTCAGATATGCTTTCAGCTTTTCGATATTTTTTTCTTCAAAATCCATCAGCTCCTGCGCCATCTCATAATATTCCTTCTGAACCCCTTTGTTTGCCTTTACAACCTTCATCAGATCCGTGATCCCTTTCGTATTTCCCTGAATCATCATATCTGCCAGATGCTCCGTACTTGCATTCAGAAGTGTATTCATCTGTATCCCGCTCCAGAGTCTTGTCCGGTTCATAAAGCTTGCCTCCGGCGCTTTTTCTTCCGCCTTCTGGAATTCTTTCTGAATCTTTTCCTCAAGCTGCACAAATTTACATGCCTGCCGGTTCAAATCCAGCGCAAGCTCATCATCCTCCACTTTGCTGATAATCACATTGATGGCTTCCCGTCCCATACGGGTGTTGCGGTAGCTCTCACCCAAGACCGCTCTGTCTGCATCTGAAATCATAAAAAAACTCCTTTCCCTCGTAGCTTTTACTAGGGTATGGAGCTTTTTTATAATTATTCTGTCAATAATAACCTGTATTCTGTATCCGCCTCAGCCCGGATTACTCCAGAAACTCTGTCTTTACATAACCGGTCTTGCCTTTATATACAACCTTACTCCAGCCGTTATCGTAAGATTCGATCTGCGTAATCGGATCTCCTTTATAGGCCAGCGCCAGACGCTCAGATTCCGTGGTCGCTTCTGAACGTACATTTACACTGTCTGTTACATGTGTTTCCCGGTTCTGGGCAGTTGCCTGGCCTTCTCCTTCTGTTTCTTCAGGCTGCTCTGCCGTCTCTTCCTCGGAGCCTTCTCCTCCTTCTGCAGTTTCTTCAGAATTTTCCTCTGAAGTCTCTTCGGAATTCTCTTCTGCAGTTTCTTCGGAGCCCTCCTCCGGAGCTGTCTCCTCAGGCTGCTCTGCTACCTGCCCACTGATTTTCTGAATAAACGCGGCCAGTGTCTCGTCCTTTTCCTGAGCCTCCTGATAACGGGTGCTTACATCATCATACAATGCCTGTACTTCCGGATCCTGCTCCAGCTCCGCCACGTATTCCTGCATACTTGCATCAATACTGCCATAGTGGATACGCCGTCCGTCATCGCCCTTTGGCCCCACATACAGACAAATGATATCCGGAGCGCTGGTATCAATATTGATGAGCTTCATATCATAACATACAAAAACAATATAAGAATCCTCTATGGGGCCGTTCTTCGTATAGCAGGTCACGTTCTCAAAGGAATCAATAAATGCCGCCCGGTTCTGAATCTTCTCCTTTTCTTCATCAGACAGTACATCCACAATTCCCTCCAGAGCTTCCACATCCCCGCCGGCAATATATTCGCAGTACTTTTCAACCAGCCTATCAATGGACGCATGGGTGTTTTCTTCCAGATTGTTTTCAGGCTCCGGAATCACTTCCTCCGGCGCTTCCTGCGTACTGTCTTCCAGATCATTCTCTGACTGCGCCAGATTCTTCTCCGGACTCTTTGTCTTTTCATTGAACAGGGTATATGCTAATCCAACATTTACAACCAGTAAAACTACAATGACCGCAATATATATTTTATTTCTTATTAAAATTCCCTCCATCTCATT